>SKMY01000059.1 GCA_007120815.1 Syntrophomonadaceae bacterium
ATTATCCAGGATTTTTGGGCCACCGGGGTGGGTCTGGGACACCAGTCATTTATGGAGGTCTACCCCTATTACATGATTACCCGGGTTAAAACCCCCTTCCACGTCCACAATACGTACCTGCAGTTCCTGGTGGAAACCGGCATCGTGGGCTTTACCCTTTTTGTCTGGCTGCTGGTCAGCATCATAAAAAAAGGGATCAAGAGCCTGAAACATGCCCGTGATCCCTTCTTGAGGAACGTAACCATCGCCGCCCTGGCCGCCACCGTCGGTGTGATGACCCAGGGATTCGGCGAACACATCCTCTACATGCCCAAAATAATTACCCTGTTCTGGCTCAACGCCGCGGTCATCTTTGCCTGCATCGCCCTGCAGAAAAAAGCGAAAAACAACCACAGGGACGGTTCTTCTGGCTCACTCTAACCGCGCGGGGACAACCGCGGGGACGGTTCTTGTGGTTCGAGTGCCCCCAAATGCTCGCCCGCTTCCTTTTTTAACGGCCATCCGCTAAAGAAGTGACTGACCAGGTTAAAAGGGCTGCTGATCTGCTGAAAATTGCGGTACATCTCGGGACCGTACAGGGCGTATGCCCGGTGATACTCTTTCAAAGTGCTGGCAACAAAAAATTCAGCGCCCTTGGCCCCCCGCCGCTGGGACCCCTTGATGGCATGTTTGCGGCAGCGGTCCAGGGTCAAAAAAATCTCGAAGGGCAGCGTTTGGGATTTAAAAATGGCCAGGGCCCGCTTTTTTACCTTCCATTCATTATCCATAAGGAAAACCCGGTTAGCCGCATAATACGTCAGCGGGGAATTCACGGCATAGAGGTAAAGGGGGAGATCTCCGGGCAGCCCTGCCTTTGCCATGGCCTGCAGGCCAATGCCCGCCGTAGCCACGTGATCCCGGTGGCCGTCCAGGAAGCAGGGCAAAAAAACCACCTCCGGTTCAAAGGCCTCGATGAAGGGGTGCAGCTTGTGAACCGTGGCGGGTTCTACCGCCAGATTTCCGTCGGCTTCACCCAGGAAAACCGGCGGTTCAAAGCCGTAGAAAGACGCCACCCGACGACCTTCCTCCACCCGGGCGCTAGCGATCTCTTCACCGCTCATGGTCGGGTGGATGCTGGCTGCTCCGTCGGTCATGTAGATGCACTGGATCATGTTATCCCGATCCCGGCCGGACAGGTCGCTCAAGTATCCTCCGCAGCCGATAACTTCGTCGTCCACGTGAGGGGCCAGCACCAGGATGCGCTTGTTTTGCAGCCCCCCGGCGGGGGACAGGCGGTACCGCCCCCCCATGAAGGCATAAAAGGCGCTTAGAAAGAGCCGGTTAAACCCCCTGACCGGCCAAAGAGCAAAGGCTTTTAACCATTCCCTCATTAACACATCCCTCCAAATTGAGCAGCTTGAACTTAAGTCCCCGGCGCTTTCCGCGAAGATAACCGGAGCCGATACCTGGGAAGCGGAAACGCCATTCCTATACTATACGTAGTCTGAATCGCCGATCATCACGTACCAGTTGTTTTTATCCCACAAGACCTGGGCCAGCTCATCGGGGCCGTCGATCCAGGAAAGGGCCAGGGTGTTCAGGCTGGGCAGGCTAAAAAAACCAAACCGAAGAAGGTGACGGGGGACCTGTCCCTGGTCCAGGCACCAGCAGGACAGCATATCGCAGTGGGGGCGCATATAGGTATCGGCTGCACTCAGCAGCGAGGGAATAACCGGTTTTTCCTCCAGGGCCAGCAGATCCACGATATGCCCCATGCCCCCGGCCTCCCGGAGCAGGACCATGTAGCCCAGCACCGAATCGTTTTCCACATAAGCCAGCACCCGGTAATCCACGGGCGAATCGATGTAGCGCCAGTTCAGGTATGCCCGGTCCCGGACGGTTGCAATGGTCAGCGAGGGGGAAACCTGCTGCCAGAGACGGTCGAACCGTTCATCAAACCGTTCCAGGGGAACAACATGTTCCGTGGCGGCCTTTCGACGATTTTTTACCTTAAGCAGCAGATCCAGCCCCAGGCCCGCAGCCCTGGCCAGGGCGGGTTGACGGAATTTACGCGAAGCAATGGTGCTGCCCCGGTAAAACTTGATGTACCGGGGGATTTGTGCCACTTCCACAGCCGGTTGAATTTTCTTCAGCGCTTTTAGCGCCGGCGCGTTGGGAAAGCCGAACGTAAAGGCCCAGCTTCGGTCCCGGGCTTGTTGGATCAGTTTTTCAAACATGAGGGGGTAATACCCCTTCTGGCGGTAAGAGGCGTCCAGCATAAAGTTCATGCGCAGTCCGGCCGGGATTTCCTCGGACTGGATGTTAAAGAGAGAGGCGTTCAGGCAGAGGTGCCCGTGCACGCGGCCCTCCTCTTTAAGCAGGGCAAAAATACTTGTTCCCCGGGGGTTTTCCAGGTTTTCCCACTGCCAGTGGGCTTCACCCCTTTTTTTTTGAAATACGTGTTCAAACAGGTCCAGTATACGGGCTTCATCGCCCGGACGATACACATCGATTTCAGCGCCCATGGTCATCTCCTTTAAATGATTTCCTTCACATTATAACACAGCACATTTCGTCATACATCCAGGAAATTTGATCCGTAAAAAGGATTTTACCCCCCCGCCATATAATTTAAAGGGTATGCGCTTAATGACGTAATCAATGAGTTGAACTGGCTTTAAAGGAAAAAGGAGGCGCATTTATTGCAGGACGAGTTGAACCGCGGGCTTCTTGTCAAATCCATGACCATGGTGATGCTGGCTACCTTGGCCAGCCGGGTACTGGGGTTTTTCCGGGAAGTTGCCGTGGCGTACCGTTTTGGCGCCACCACGGAAGCCGATGCGTACCTGGTGGCCATTCTTCTGCCTACTATCTTGTTCTATTCGTTCAGCGATGCTTTAAAAAGCACCTTCATTACCGTTTTTGCCCCCTTCAAGGGCGGTCAAGACGAACACCATTTTGTGAATACGTTGGCTTTTTATACCATAGGCGTCCTTTTAATCCTGGCACTCCTGGGATATCTCCTGGCTCCCCAGCTGGTGTTTCTCCTGGCTCCCGGTTTTACGGGCGAGACATTCCAGCTGACCGTGGAGCTCACTCGCATCTTGATTCCCGGGGTTTTTTTCATCGGCCTCTCGGGGCTGGCCACAGGGTTCCTTCACAGTCACCAGCGGTTTATTGTGCCCGCCCTGGTCAACGTCCCCCACAACATTATCGTCATCTTGAGCGCCCTGTATCTAAGCTTGCATTACGGGGTTTACGGCCTGGCCTGGGGCAGCCTGGTGGCCGTGTCTTCCCAGCTGCTCATCCAGCTTCCCTCCCTCAGGCGGACAACCTTTAAATTTCGCCGAGGCTTGTCTTCCCAGCATCCGGGGTTAAAAAAAGTGACCGCCCTTTTGCCGGCCATCCTCTTGTCCAGTGCGGTCCTGGAACTGAAGCACATCCTGGATCGCCTCTTTGCTTCATTTCTCCAGCCGGGCAGTATCGCCGCCCTGAACTACGCCGAACGGATTTACATGCTCCCCCAGGCCCTTTTTGTTTCCACAATCATCGTCATTCTTTATCCCACCCTGGTGGAACTCCTCGGTAAAAGGGACATGGATGCCTTTAACCGGCAGATCAAATGGGGCATTTCCATGTTCTTTTTCCTGCTGCTGCCGGTCATGGCCGGCATGGTGATCCTGCGCCGCCCTCTGGTAGAGGTCCTGTTTCAGCGGGGGGCCTTTGACGGGGCTGCCACAGATTTAACCGCCTATGCCCTGCTCTTCTACACCCCTGCCCTGCTGGGTTTTTCCCTGCATTGTTTCTGCAACCGCATTTATTTCGCCCTGCAGGATGTAAAAACCCTGGTGAAAGTCAATATTTCCATGGTGGCCGCCAATGCCGTCTTCAATCTGATCCTGATGCCCTTCCTGGGCCACGGGGGCATTGCCCTGGGGACCTCCCTGGCCTTTTCCCTGGGAGCTGTATGGCTATTGGCGATTTTAAGCCACCGCATTGGGATTTCTTTTGGCGACCTGGTCCAGCCCATTTACCGCAGCACCCTGGCAGCCCTGATCATGGTGGCTGTGCTT
Source organism: Syntrophomonadaceae bacterium (assembly GCA_007120815.1). The sequence continues at coordinate 4,053 of SKMY01000059.1, forward strand.
CTGATATACCTTTATGCCTGGATCCACCTCCTGGAACGGCCCTTCGCCGGGTTAAGCGTCCTGGCCAGTACGGCATTTTTAGGGGCCGCAGTCTACTTTCTCTCCGCCCGGCTGCTGCGCATTTCGGAAATGAACCTGCTCCTGCGGCTGGTTAAGGAATATGTAGGCCGCAAGCTGAAATCATCTTAGAAATAACCGGCGTACGGTTTCCCCATTTGTCCAAACTCTGGTATAATATTAAGAACAGAACATTGGCAATTGATCTACTCATGGTCTTATGAGTCTTATGAGAAGATTTTGATATCACAAGCGAGGTGATGGCTGTGCAGCTTGGTAAAATGACCATAGGCATTCCCCGAGAAATCATGCCCGGGGAGAAAAGGGTGGCTGCCATTCCGGAGACCGTCGGCAAGATGGTTGCTGCCGGGGCCCGGGTCCTGGTGGAAACTGGCGCCGGGGCCGGCGCCTACATGGAGGACGAGGATTACAGGCGGGAAGGGGCCGAAATACTTTCGGACGTCCGCGAGCTTTACCGGCAGGCCGGTGTGGTGATGAAAGTAAAAGAGCCGCTGTATCACGAAGAAATCGGGCAGCATGAAACCGAACTTTTCCCGGAAAACGGGGTGCTGGTCAGTTTCCTGCACCCGGCCCACGATGTCAATCACGAAGCCATCAAAGCATTGGCCCGCCGAGGGATTACCAGCTATACCTTAGACGGCATTCCCCGGATCTCCCGGGCCCAGCAGATGGACGCCCTGACCTCCATGAGCACGGTAGCGGGCTACAAGGCGGTTATCTTTGGAGCCAATCAACTGGGGCGTTTTATACCCATGATGCCCACCCCCTTCGGGGTGATTCAACCATCCCAATTTTTGGTAGTGGGGACCGGTGTGGCCGGCCTGCAGTCCATTGCCACCGCCAAACGCCTGGGCGCCAAGGTGAAAACCCTGGATATTCGCCCGGAAGCCAGCGAACAGGCCCGCAGCCTGGGGGCTGAAAGCATCCCATTCGATGTGCCCCTGGAACTGGCCATGGGCCAGGGGGGTTACGCCCAAAGGTTACCCGAGGAATGGTACCAACGGGAGCGGGAAGCCCTGGCTCCCCATGTGGAGCAGAGCGATGTCATTATCCTTACGGCCCTGATTCCCGGCGAGGTGGCCCCTATCCTTGTAACGGAAGACATGGTTAAGGGGATGAAGAAGGGGTCTGTCATCGTTGATGTGGCCGTGGACCAGGGGGGCAACTGCGCCTTGACCCGCTGCGGTGAAGCGTGCAGCTACCAGGGGGTAACCATCATCGGTATGATGAATATACCCGCTACCCTGCCCGTTGATGCGACCCGCATGTTTGCACAGAACGCCTGGCACTTCCTATCTTACATTGCACAAGATGGTTCTACAAAAACCGACACAACCGATGAGATTATTAAGGAAACCCTGGTCACCCTGGGAGGCCGCATTGTTCACCGGGGCACCCTGCTGGCTATGGAAATGAACCCGTCGTAAACCCAAGAAAGCAAGGGGAAGAAGCAAGGGGACGTCAGGCTGGGGAAGAAGCAAGGGGACGATTCTCCTGCTTCCTTGAACGGACAGATTTTAGAAGAAGCAAGGGGACGGTTCTCCTGCTTCCTTGAACGGACAGATTTTAGTGTGTTTAAGGAATGGCACTGGTTTTCGTTTAAGTGGAAAGGTGAAAAGGAAGCAGGAGAACCGTCCCCGTGCTTCCCAGCCTGCCGTCCCCGTGCTTCCCTTATTCAACCCCATGCGTCCTCAATTTTTTGCAGGAGGTTGTTGATATGCTACCTGCCATGTTTATTATCCTATTAGTATCCGCCTTGCTGGGCTACCGGATTATCTCTGCCGTTCCGCCCCTTTTACACACGCCCCTCATGTCGGGCATGAATGCCTTATCGGGCATTACAGTCATCGGGGCCGTAGCCGTACTGGCAACCTTACCCGAGGGGGCCGAAGGATGGGCCGCCGTCGCCCTGATCCTGGCCATGGTCAACGTGGCCGGCGGGTTTTGGGTCACCGAGCGCATGCTGCGCATGTTCCGGGGGAAAGAACGGGAAAGCGAGGTGGATGAAATACCGTGGCAGTAACCCTTGTTTTTGCCGGTTTAATCCTTGCAGGATTTTTAACGGGTATCCACCTCATGCAGTCTCCGAAAACAGCCCTTTGGGGCAACCGCCTGGGAGCGCTGTCCATGGCGCTGGCGGTGATCTGGGCCTTTCTTTCTTTCGGTGAAGGAAGCAGCGGGCTGTTTTCCGCCCTGATCTTTGCGGCCATCGGAGGGGCAGCGGGCATTGCCCTCGGTCAGGCCGTTAAGATGATTCACATGCCCCAGACCGTGGCCCTGTTAAACGGCCTGGGTGGAGCGGCATCGGCCCTGGTGGCCTGGGCTGCCGTCCTGGCCTACACGGGACAGAGGGCAGCAGTGTTATCCCAGACTGCCGTGCCGGAAGCGATGATGCTTTTTTGGGCCACTGCGGGCCTGGCGGTGGGTGTGGGCGCCCTGACCCTGGGCGGCAGCTTCATTGCTGCGGTTAAGCTGCAGGGGTTGGCCTTTCAGCGGCCTTTCCAGGTGGCGGGTCACGGGCACATTTTGCGCTTCATGCTCCTGGTTTGTGCCTTTTTCATTGTGCTGAACGTTGCGCTGGCAGGCCATAATGTTAACATTATCGTGCCGCTCATCGCCCTGCTGGGGTTGTTTTCCGGTATGTTCATGGCCCTGCGCATCGGCGGGGCCGACATGCCCATTATCATTTCCCTGCTGAATTCCCTATCGGGAATTGCCGCTTCCGTTACCGGCCTGGCCGTGGAAAACCTGATCCTGGTGGGGACCGGTGCCCTGGTCGGTGTGGCAGGACTTATTTTAACGCGTATCATGTGCCGCGCCATGAACCGCAGCCTGGTGGCCGTTTTGGCCGGCTTTACACCCCGGGTTCGCCCCCAGGTTATCGTCGGGGACGGGGTACAAGGGGAAGAAAAGATCTACGGCCAAGAGGTCGTGGAAAAGGCAGTGGAAAGTCGCGAAGGAACAGAAGGTCTCACCGGGGAGCCCCTTGCCCCGGAAGCTGAGATAGATCACGGAGACACTGCGGTGGACGAAACAGTCGGAGAGCCGGGTGCCGGGCAGGAAGCTGAAAAAGCCCCGGAGGAAGGCCGCCTGTCGGAAGCCGACCTGCCGACTCTTTTGCAGCAGGCCGCCCGCGTCATCATCGTGCCGGGTTACGGGATGGCCGTGGCCCAGGCCCAGCAGGCCGTCCGGCAGCTGGTGGATGCCCTGGAGCGTCGGGGGAAAGAAGTCAAGATTGCCATTCACCCCGTGGCCGGCCGCATGCCAGGACACATGAACGTCCTTCTGGCTGAAGCGGGCATTGACTACGAGAAGCTTCTGGACTTAGATACGGTCAATCCCCAATTTGATTTTGCCGACCTGGCTGTTGTGGTGGGTGCCTGTGACGTGGTAAACCCTTCGGCTAACTCGGTGGAAGGGACACCCATTTCGGGAATGCCCATTTTAAATGTAGAAAAAGCGAAGCAGGTGATTGTCTGCAACCTGGATGAAAACCCGGGCTACTCCGGGGTGGACAATATCCTCTACAGTCAGCCCCATGTGGTCACCCTTTGGGGGGATGCGGCCCAGACGGTGCCCCGGCTAACCGCCATTCTGGAAGAAAACGCAACCCCGGTGGATTAACCGCCGGGGTTATCATTTTGTCATTCTGCGCTATCATGTTTTACTTCCACACCGTTGTCCCGCAAGAGCACAGCAGCCATCAGCTCGTAGATCACTTTCACGGCGGCCAGGCTGGTGATGTCGGCGGTGTCCAGCGGTGGGGAGACCTCCACCAGGTCGGCCGCTTTTACGGGCAGCGCCCCGGCGATGTCCCGCACCATCTCCAGGAGTTCCCGGGTACTCAAGCCGCCCGCATCGGGCGTGCCTGTGCCCGGGGCATGAGCAGGGTCTAAAACATCGATATCTATGGTCATGTACAGGCTGTCGTAATCCCGGAAGCGATCGATTACCGCTTTTGCTATGGTTTCGGGCCCTTTTTTGTAAATGTCCCGCACCTTGAAAACCGTCAGTTCCGGATGGGAGGCCAAAAAAGCCGCCTCTTCCTCCATGAAGCTGCGAACACCCAGGAGGGCCAAATCTTTCGGCTTGATGCCTTCCAATTCCAGGCTGCGCCGCTGGGTGCAGGCATGGGACCAGGAAAGCCCATCGTATTCGCTCACCAGGTCCGGGTGGGCGTCGAAATGCAAAATACCTATCTTCCCCCCGGCATGGGCCCGGGAAAAGGCCTTAATCAAGGGAATGGATACAGAATGGTCGCCGCCCAGGAAAAGGCAGAATCGACCGCCCTTAAGCAGTTCCAGGGCGCGATTTTCCACCGCTGCAAAGTACTGCTGCAGCTGCGTGCATTTTTCTGTCTCCTTTGCTGCCCCTTCGCTTCTCTCTTTGTCCCCACACGAGTCCCAACCCGGCAGTGGAGAAATGTCCCCGGCATCGTAAATGCTGAATCCTTTTGGTTCCACGCCGTCTTCATTAAAGCGGGTGGGAAGGCCCGACAGTTTGCGGATCTGCGCCGGAGCTTCCGCTGCCCCCGGACGGGCGCAAACTGCCCCGTCAAAAGGAACGCCCAGAATGACAACAGCGGCCTCCTCCAGGGAATGGCAGACGATTTCGTGCCAGGGTTCAAAGGGCATGGACATGAAGGCAATAACCTCCTTTATGATATTAAACCATAAACCAGGGGGACGGTTCTTGTGGTTCAAGTCGCAAGAACCGTTCCTTTGGGCCTACCGTCCCCTTGGCTTTATGGGTATCTGTAAAGGCTTTTATATGGGCCACAAGAATGAGCCACAAGAACCGTCCCCCTGGCCCTTCGGCTTTGCCTCCTACCCGGACCAGAAAAACTTGTCGCTGTTGTCCAGCGTCCGGCCCTCTGCGTCTACCATGGGCCGGGGTCGGTCCCGGTGCCGGGTGACCAGTGAAACGCCGATTAGGGCGGCGAAACTGACAACCAGGGCCGGAATCATGGAAATATAGATGGCGTCCCAGATGGCCCAATCCATGTAGACTTCCCCTTCCACCAGGACGTCCATGTTGGCTTCTTTGGTTATGGGCAGGGTCAGAAAATAAAAAATTACCCAGGATATGAGTCCGCTGACGTAAGCGGCCACCGCCCCCAGGGCGTTGGCTTTTTTCCAGAAAAAACCCGCTACGTACGGAGCAAAAACCGTGGCCAGCTGGATGGCCCCGGTGAAGACAATCAAGCGGTAGACCGTCCCGAAATAAAGGGCGATAGACATGGCCCCCAGGGTGACGATAGGCAGTGCAATGCGCACCACCCGGAGCTCTTCCTGCTTGCTGGCCTGGGGTTTGATGTACCGGTAGACATTATGCCCCACCAGGGTAGCCACGATCAAGGCATTGTCTCCCGAGGTGCTGATGATGGCGGCAGCCAGGGCCACGATAAAGAGGGTGGCCGCCGGGCCGGTCAGCAGGTTGTCGGCAGCCCAGGGCAGCACGTACTCGGCCTGCTCTACCGACAGTTCCAGCCCCCCGGTAAAAACGGCCATGCCGATAAGAACAGGGATCAGGCCCAGGAATAAATAGAAGAACCCGCTGATGACAAAGGCCCTCACGGCGGTTTTTCCCGTTTTGGCCGCCAAAGCCCGCTGCATGAGCACCTGGCTGGGGACATCCCCCAGTCCCAGGGCCGCCCAGGCCGATATATAAAAGACGATTCCGATAATTCCGGTATACCAGAGGTATCCCCCGTCATCGGCAGCCACCGGTGTCATGGCAAAAGGAGGGAGTTCTGCCCAGTTGGAGGCATTGGCTACAAACTCACCCCAGCCTCCCACGCTATTCATCACGGAAGGAAACATGATGAGCAGGCCGGCGAAAACCAGCGCAAACCCGATGGCGTCCACCCGGGACAGGGCCCACAGGCCGCCGCACGTTGTGACGATAATAATAGCTATTGCAGCGATGACGATGGCCAGCTCCACAGGGAAGCCTGTGGAAAGATGGATAATGATACCCAGCGCCACCAGCTGGCCGCCCAGCCAGCCCACGGCGGAGAGCACCTGCATGATCAGGTACAGAAAGCCCATGCGGGGGCTATATCGCGAGTTAAAAAAGTCCACCACGGTGGTGTAGCCTGCCTGGCGCATGCGGTAAGCGAAAAAGACACCCACCAGAATCATGCACAAAAAAGGCGCCCAGGGGTCGAAAATGACACCCTGCATCCCGAAGAGATAACCGTGTCCTGCGGCGCCCATGATGGCCCCGGCGCAAATCCAGGTGGCCACAATGGAAGGCACCAGGAAGGGCAGGGTGAGCTGCCTTCCCGCCAGTACCAGGTCGTCCGACTCGTGAATCCGCCGGGAATAAAAAATGCCCAGCAGCACAATCACCACCAGGTAGACCGCCAGTATCCCCAGGATCCAATCTGCCGTTTCGAATACCCCGATGAAATCACTGCCCATACCGTCACCCCCAGTTAATAATCATGAATGGTCTTTGATTTTTGCCTCTCTGAACCCGGAACGCTTTGGACGCCTTCACAGTTTTCCCTGAAAAGAGGCGTCCGCCATCCTATTTATATTATGACCTTAACTCTTCGGCGTCAAGAGATACCGGGTATTTTTTTGTCTCCTTTGGCATTTTCGGAAGCGTACGCGGTATCACCGGAGCAGTAAAGGGCTGTTAGTCCGGTGCGTTAATACCCGGGCAGGTTTTGCCTGGGAGTTAAAATGTTGCTTCCCCCCATAAAATGATCCCTTGCGTGAAAAATGTGTTCATCGTGGTAGCAAGGCGGGGTGGTTGGCCAAGTGCAAAAAAAAGGAAAATCATTCTCCGTGTAGAATGTAAATGTAGAGTCAAGCAAGGAGGTTGATTTTATCTTGGAAACACAAACCACCAAGGAAAAAATTAATACGTACCAGGTAGCGCAAGGACGGGTAAGGCGGGCCGTGGAACAGCTCGGCCTTCCCGATGACGTGTACGAATGGCTGAAATCCCCGGACCGCCTGGTGGAGTGCGGTATTCCCGTGGAAATGGACGACGGTAAAATCCGTGTCTTCACAGGCTATCGCTCACAGCACAACAACGCCCTGGGCCCGTACAAGGGAGGCATCCGTTTTCATCCCGACGTGGATGCCGACGAAACCAAGGCCCTGTCCATCTGGATGACCTTTAAGTGCGCCGTGGCGCGGGTCCCCTTCGGCGGCGGCAAAGGGGCCGTCGAGGTTAACCCCAGGGAGCTTTCCACGAAGGAACTGGAGCGGCTCAGCCGCAAGTACATGCAGGCCATGGCGCCGATCCTGGGACCGGAAAAGGATATTCCCGCACCCGATGTGAACACCAATGCCCAGGTCATGGCCTGGATGACCGATGAATACTGCAAGATCAAGCAGCACAACGATTTCGGCGTCATCACCGGCAAACCTCTGGAGATGGGAGGCTGTGTGGGACGGGAAACGGCTACGGCAAAAGGCACTTTTTACGCCGTTCGCGAAGCGGCTCGTGTAAAGGATATCTCTCTCGATGAATCTTCTGCAGCCATCCAGGGTTACGGGAACGTGGGATATTATGCTGCCCATTTTCTGAGCCAGACCGGGTGCAAGATCATCGCCGTGAACGATTCTGCCGGTGGGGCCTACAACCCCAACGGTCTTGATCCCCTGGCCCTTAAAGAATATAAAAATGAAACGGGATCGGTGAAAGGCTTCCCGGGGTCAGACAACATCACAACTGAAGAGCTGTATGCCATGGATTGCGACATTCTCGTACCCGCTGCCCTGGAAAACCAGATCACCACTGAAGTAGCCCGGACCGTTAAGGCCAAGATTATCGGGGAGGGCGCCAACGGCCCAACCACCCCCGATGGGGACATGGTGCTCAATGATAAAGGCGTCCTGGTTGTCCCGGACATCCTGGCCAACAGCGGAGGCGTTATTGTTTCTTACTTCGAGTGGGTCCAGAACAACTACAACTACTACTGGCCCGAGGCCCAGATTGAGGACCGGCTCCAGCAAAAGATGATGGAGGCATTTCACCACATTTACGATTACCACTGCGACTGCTCCGAAGAAACCACCATGCGCGAAGCCGCATTCATGTACGCCTTGAAACGATTGGCCGATGCCATGAAAACCCGGGGCTGGTGGGGATAAGCGTTCTTACATGGTGTGAACGGAACAATAAAAGGCTGGGCAGTTACTGACAACTAGATATTGCCTGTAAAAACGCCAGTAAAGGGGCGGGAATCATAACGTTCCGCTTCCTTCTTTTGATTCCTGAGGAGGAAAAGTCATGATTTACGGTAATTACGGGAAGTTGATCCGAATTAACCTGGATGAAAAACGTGTTTCCGTGGAGGAAATTGGCCCTTCGGTTCTTCACCAAACCATCGGAGGCAAGGGCCTGGGAACCCACCTGCTCCTGGAGGAACTCGATCCCAACGTTGACCCTCTATCGCCGGAAAACAAAATCATCTTTACCACCGGCCCCGCTTGCGATACGGGCCTTGCCGCTGTTTCCCGCTACGGTGTTTTTAGCAAATCTCCTCTCACCGGGACCTACGCCGAGTCCTATGCCGGGGGGCATGTGGCGCCGCTGATGAAGCGCACCGGGTACGACGCTTTTATCCTGGAGGGAAGTTCTTCTTCCCCTGTGTTCCTGCACGTCCATCCCGGCGGGGTCTCCTTTCGCCAGGCCGATTCCCTCTGGGGAATGGATACTTACCAAGCCGAGGACCGGATGAAAGAAGAGGTGGGCGTTAAGGGCGCCCAGGCCATAGTCATCGGCCCTGCCGGAGAGAACCAGGTTGCATTTGCCTGTATCAAGAACAACTACTGGCGCTCCGCCGGCCGGGGCGGCATGGGGGCGGTGCTGGGCTCCAAGCGGGTCAAGGGCCTGGTTTTCACCGGCGATTCCCGGGCACCCCTGGCCGACCCCGACCTGCTGAAAAGGTGCGTCTTGGAGTTAAAAGAAAAAGGCAAAGACAACCGGGGGGTTCAGGCCTATTACAAATTCGGCACGCCCATGATGGTTTCAATCCTCAACAAGATTAACTCCTTTCCCACCCGTTATTGGTATCAGGGCAGCATGGAGAACTGGCAGAAAATCAGCGCCGAGGCCATGCAGGACACCATGGAGGTTCGTTCCAGGGCCTGCCGGGGCTGCTTTATCGCCTGCGGAAAGCTTTCCACCGTGCTTCAGGGACGTCACAAAGGGCTGCAGATCGAAGGCCCCGAATATGAAACTCTTTACGCCATCGGCGGGCTCTGCTGTATCGATTCCCTGGAGGAGATCGTCTATTTAAACGACCTGTGCGACCGCCTGGGGATGGACACCATCAGCGCCGGCAACCTGGTGGCTTTCGCCATTGAGGCAGGACTAAGAGGCAATCTGAAGGATGCCCCTGCCTACGGCGATGTAGACGCCATTGCCCGGCTGCTAAGGGATATTTCCGCCCGACAAGGAACGGGGGCCCTCCTGGCCCGGGGCATCCGCGCCGCTTCTGCCTGGCTGGGTCTGGAAGACCTGGCCGTCCATGTTAAGGGGATGGAGCCGGCCGGCTACGACCCCCGTATTTTAAAAGGCATGGCCCTGGGCTACGCTACCTCCGACCGGGGGGCCTGCCACCTGCGGGCCACCTTTTACAAGCCCGAGCTAAGCGGGATGATCCCGCCCGAACAGGTGGAGGGCAAGGCGGCCCTTTTCATCGACTTCGAGGACCGTCTAACCCTGTTCGACTGCCTGATTTACTGCCGTTTCTACCGGGATCTGGTTGACTGGGAAGACCTGGCTTTGGTTATCGAGGCCACCACCGGGCAAAAACTGGACAAAGCAGGCCTGCAGGCCGTCGCCAGCGACATTGTGTCCCGGACACGCCGGTTTAACCTGGGTGCCGGTGTTACCCGGGCCGACGACACCCTGCCCGGGCGTTTCTTCAAAGAGCCCTTAGATGAAGAAGGCCGGCAGATTATCACCGAGGAAGAGCTGAACTATATGGTCGATGACTACTACCGGCTGCGGAGCTGGGACGAATACGGCGTTCCCATCGATAAAGAAGAAGATTAGGTGAGAAGAAAAGCCTGCACCCCCACGGAAATGGGAAAGCGACAGAACCGTCCCCTGCTTCCTTACACAAAAAGTTAGTAGGCAGAGCAGTAAAACTGCCCCTGATTCCAGGTTTTTCTCGAAGGATTTTTTCTTTTTGTGTCTCAATATGGTAAAATGAAGCGTATTTTTTTGTCGAAGGATCGTGAGCCATGTACCGTTGGATAAATTCGTCCAGGATAGAAAACGAATGGCGCCTGCAGCGAACGTGGATCGCTCTTGTGGCATTATCCATGCTGGGCGCCGTGTATTCCGGCAATTTTTTCCCGCCGACCGCCGCCGCAGCGGCCCACCCGGCTGCCGTGCTGGTCCAGCTGTCAGGCCTCAGCGCTGTCCTGGTGCTATTCCCGCTTTTTTTTGTTTGGCTTCCCTTTCGCTATTCCCTGTTTGGCTTTCTGGGATGTACCACCTTGTTGGGCCTGCTCTGGGCCATTGCGCCACCGCTTTTTTCTTTGCTCTTTGCCCTAATGGCCCTCTTAATCCTGCCCCTCTACGGTGCCGTACTTTTTTTTATTATCCCTTGCGAAAACCGACTCCCTAAAGAACCTGAAGCAGACAAAAAAAACCTGGAGGCCCTGGCCCTTTCCCTGGAGCTGGATAAAAGGCACTTTTTCCATTCCGTCTTGAGGTTGTTCAGCGCATTCTTGTGGGCGGTGGCCGGGGGTTTGCTGGCCCGGGGCCTTTTTGCAGCCGCTGCACCGGGTGCCGTACCCGATTTGCTCCAGAAAGCGTCCTTTTTTCTACCCCTGGCTCTGATATCTTTCTGGGTTTTCCGCTACCGCACCTCCTGTGCTAACGAGAGCCGGGAACCGACCCTGGCAGACCCTTTACCCTGGCCCTGGGGCCTACCTAACCCGGTAGGGCTGCCATCTTTAGACGGCCGAAGCCTGTCTACCTTCATTTTGGGCCCGGCGACCAAGCTGACCCTGATCGTGCTGGTGGTTTTGCTTCCCACCGGGTTTGTGGAAGATTTGCTGACCACAGAAAGCTTGTTTTTAAACCGGCTGGAACTCTTCCTGGGTGCCCGTCCCCGCTTCCTGGAGTTTGCCGTGGGCTATCCCCTGGCCCTGTTTGGCCTTTACCTGAAAGGGCGCCCAGAACCCGGCAGCACCGGCCGGGCGGCCATGGTTTTTTCTGCTTCCGGCGTTTTGGCCCTGCTTTCTGCTTCCGGCGCCTTTCTCCGCCCGGAACTTTCCATCCCATCGGCTTTCTGGGGCGGCGTTCACAGCCTCTGGCTGGGTTTTGCCGCCGGTTTTGTCCTGCTGTTTACCTGGAAGCGCATCAAGTTTTTGGTCCTGCTCTACCGGCTTTACCGCCACATGGAAGAACAAAAGAAAAAGGGCAAGAAACGGCCGTAATCGTTGAACGACTGATTGACAGGCACCACCATCTTTGGCCGGCATCAGTGCTTTGCGGAAGCAAATAAGGGACTGTTTGATTGCAAGATAGAATCAGGTGGGCATTGGGACAGACTGAATCAAATGAGGATGTTCGTTTCAGGTGGTGAGACGTATTTGCAAATCAAGGAAGCCGTTGATCAATTTCTGGAATATCTGCGTGTGGAGTTGAACCGGTCCGCCTTTACCTGTAAAGGCTATAGGGCTGACCTGAATATATTTACCGGTTTTCTGGACAGCAAAGGCCTGGCTCACGGGGAACTGGACACGCTGACACCGGAGCTGTTAAGCCAGTACCTGCGCCACCTGACCCGGGACAGGGGGAACCAGGCCAATACCCTGCGCAGGCGCGTAACCGCCCTTAAATCTTTCTGCAGCTTCCTGGTGGATTCAGATTACCTGAAGCGCAGTCCTGCAGAAAACCTGCCCCACCCCAAGAAACCCCAAAAACATCCCCGCCACTTGCAGCGGGAGGAGATTGACAGGCTCTTTGCTGCTGTAGGGAATAATAGCTCGCCCGCCGGCCTGCGAGATAAGACCGCGCTGCTATTTTTGTATTACACCGGGGTGCGTGTGACTGAGCTGGTTAATATAAGGCGGGAGGATGTGGATTTGGAAAAAGATGTCGTAAAAATCCACAAGGGGAAAGGAAGCCGCTTTCGCCAGGTTCCCCTGCACGGCCGCCTTAAAACACAACTGCAAAAATTCCTGGAAGAAGCACCGGAGCTGGTGGGCAGCTATCTGTTTAACAACAGGCACGGCGAACCCATCAGCGCCGACTATGTTCACCATATGATTGTAGACTATGCGGCCAAAGCCGGTATCAACAAAAAAGTGACGCCGCACATGCTGCGCCATTCTTTTGCCACCCACCTGTACCGGGAAGACGTGGACATCAATACCCTGGGAAAACTTTTGGGGCACGCTGGAATACGGACCACATCCGTTTATACCCATACAGATTTAAGGCACTTGCGCGATGGGGTGGAACGGCTAAACACCTCCAGCCAGCTGGAGGCGATCCTGTTTCATAAATCATGAATAAATAAAGAGTAAGCCGTTTTTTCCAAGGAGGTCATCATGACTTTGCAGGCGGTTATTGAGCAATACCTGGAATACCTGGAATATGAGCAGCAGGGCAGTTCCAGCACCGTATATCTACGCGGGTCCCACCTGAACCGCTTCAAAAACTACATGGAAGAGCAGTTAGGGATAGAACATTTTCCGGAGATAAAAATTCATCACCTGAGGAGCTATCTGGCCTGTCTGCGCACCGAGTTTCACTACCAGCCCGCTTCCCTGGACAGCGTCATTTCAAGTATCAGGGCGCTTTACGGTTATGCCGTTAAAAGGGGATTCATCCAAACCAACATTTCACAGCGCATAAAAAAGCCCAGGATAGAAAACAAAGAGATCGAACATTTTTCCTGGGAAGAAGTGGAATCCCTTTTTTTAGCCGTATCTCCGGGGCCTGCGTACCTGAGGGACTTGTGTGTTTTGCTCTTGCTGTATTACTGTGGGCTCCGGCGGGAAGAACTTCAGAACATTAAGGTGGCAGATTTTAGCGAAGACCTTTCTGAACTCTACGTGGAAAAAGGCAAGGGCGATAAATCCAGGCTGCTTCCCGTCCACTCCTTTTTGCAGCGTGTGCTGGCGCTGTATTTACAAGAAAGGGCTGACCATGCTGTACCCCCGGTGTATCTTTTCCCGGGGAAAGGGGACAGGCCCCTTAGCTTCAGCCGAATTTACCGTATCGTGAGGCAGTGTGGTGAACAGGCAGGCCTAAAAAAGCGGGTTTCCCCCCACACCTTTCGGCATTCTTTTGCGACACACCTGCACCAGAAGGGCGTGGATATCAACCGGCTGGCGCAGCTGCTGGGACACAGCAACATTGAAAAAACGGCCATCTATACCCACACAGAAGAAAATGAGCTGACAGCTGCCGTGCTAAAACTGAAAGAGAGCAGGGTCGCCTGGGGGGTAACCCGGAAAAGATAGGGCAGGAGACATGCAGCCAAGGAAGCCCAGGCGCTGATATG
>SKMY01000078.1 GCA_007120815.1 Syntrophomonadaceae bacterium
CCGCCTGACGTATGATTTCCGAAGCCCGGTCGTAGTCAAGCACTTCTGTTTCCACCGCCAGGGGTAAGAGCCGCTCATAGGTCAGGGCCCGAAACATCTTGGTCTCCCCGTCAAACATCTCTTCCCGGACCGCCCGGTCCTGCATGTACTGCTCAAACAGCTCAGCCAGTTCTTTTAAACCGACTTTATCAGCACGCATAAAGGTGTACTCAAAGAAACCCACAACCATGGGCGCTAACATGTAATAGGTTTCGCCCCGGCGAGGAATATCGATGATCAAGCCCTTTTTGGCCATACTTTCCAGCATGTCGAGGAGCACCTTTTTATTTATTCCTCTCATCTCTATGAGCTGATCCAGGGTTACCGGCAGTATGGGAAATCGGCTGCCCAACTCTGCTTCACCGGCCGTATACAATTTCTGTAATATTTCCATCAAGGCTTCGTTAATAGGGGTCCCCACGGGATTTCGATTCAAACGTTCCGCCAGGGCCTGATAAACCTGCTCTTTATGGTTGTCGATATGTCCCATTATAATTAACTCCTAAAATAAATTTTGCCTTGTGGGCATGATTATTACTTCTACAGTTCGTTTAATTTTTCCTTTCCCGCAACGCCAAACAAAGAAGGAATCGCTTTATTTTACGAAGAATTATTACTATAATAAAAAAGGGCATTGTACCGCCCGTGATGATTTATATTTTACTTCAGGAGGCTGGCTCCCATGCAAAGCTTAAAAGAAACGGCAAAGGAAGTTGTTCTGGCCGTTTTCCCCGTAACATTTGTGGTCGTTCTTTTGCAGCTGGTCATTATGCAGCTGCCCTGGGCTGTTTTTAGCCAGTTCATGGTCGGGGTGATCATGGTTACGGCCGGGTTGATTCTTTTTTTACTGGGCGTAAATTATGGTTTATTGCCCGTCGGAGAACTGATCGGTTCGATTTTACCGCGACAGGGTAAAGTCTGGATGGTGATTTTTTTCGGTTTTCTTTTCGGCTTTGTTGTCACCGTTGCAGAGCCAGATGTCCGGGTTCTGGCTATGCAGGTTGACCTGGTATCGGGCGGCGATATTTCCAGCAGACTGCTGATCTATACCGTAGCCCTGGGGGTGGCAATTTTTGTTGGCCTGGCCATGACCAGGATTATTTTAAACATCCCTTTAATCTATCTGCTGGGGGCAGGTTACGGCCTGGTTTTCTTGATTGCGGCGTTTACCCCTCCCCGGTTTGTGCCCGTTTCATTTGATGCCGGTGGCGTTACAACGGGTCCCCTGACCGTTCCGTTTGTTATTGCATTGGGTGTCGGCGTGGCCTCGGTTATGGGCGGAAAAAGCGCAACAACTGACGGCTTTGGGCTGGTGGCGCTGGCTTCTATCGGCCCCCTCCTGGCTGTTTTGCTTCTGGGGGTGTTTTTCGGGTAATGGACATACAGATCTTTGCAGGATTCGGTAAAAGACTTTACGAGGTTTTGATAGCCCTGATTCCCTTGCTGCTTTTTTTCCTTTTTTTTCAGATCTTTTTCCTAAAGCTGCCCCGGCGTAAGTTGATCTCCATATTCAAGGGGATAGCCCTTTCATTTTTTGGGCTGTCCTTGTTTTTGCAGGGTGTTTATGTGGGATTCTTACCGGCAGGGGAAGCAATGGGAGAAGCCCTGGGGAGTCTTTCTTACAACTGGGTCCTGGTTCCTATCGGTTTTGTTTTGGGCCTGGCAGCAACTTTTGCCGAACCTGCTGTGCGGGTTATGGGGCATGAAGTCGAAAGAACGTCTTCTGGCTATATTTCTCAGCAAATCATTCTTTACACCATGTCATTGGGTGTCGGCCTGTCCATTGCCCTTTCCATGTGGCGCATCCTGACGGGAATTCCTTTATGGTACTTTATTATTCCCGGATACGGCCTTGCACTGGTTTTAATGTGTTTTTCCAACCGTACATTTGTTGGCATTGCTTTTGATTCCGGGGGTGTTGCTACCGGACCCATGACGGTAACATTCATATTAACCATGGCACTGGGTGTGGCCGCATCCATAGAGGGCCGTGACCCCCTGCTGGATGGTTTTGGAATGATTGCCCTGGTAGCCCTATCTCCGATTCTTACCGTTTTAGCGTTGGGAATGCTTTATGACAGGAAGGGGCGGAAAAATGAAGAGCAACCTGCTGAATAACTATAAGCTGATCATTAGTATTGTAAAAAAAGGGGCAGCAAGGAAAGCCGTCCAGGCGTCAAAACAGTGCGGCGCCGAGGGCGGCACAACGCTGATGGCTCAAGGAACGGGTGTCCACGAAAAAGAACGCTTTTTCGGCATCACCATGCTGCCGGAAAAAGAAGTCATTTTGACCCTGGTATGTAACGAGGATGCCGATGACGTGCTGAATTCCATGTGCGATTCCTGCAACCTGAGAAAACCCAAGCACGGCATCGCTCTTGTTATTGATGTTGCAGGGGTTACGGGTATTTGCCATCTCTGCCAGCTTGAAGGGGCAGTCAACGAGGATGAAAGGAGGCCCGAAATGGAGACCAAAAAAGAAAAGGCGGCTCAACATGATCTAATTGTAACCATTGTAAACAAAGGTGACTCAGAAAGTGTCCTGGAGGCTTCTAAAAAGGCCGGGGCCAGGGGAGGAACCCTCTTGTTTGGACGGGGAACCGGTATTCATGAACAGGCCAAGTTGCTTGGCATTACCATAGAGCCGGAAAAAGACATTATTTTAACTCTCATCGAACGGGAAAAAACGCTTCATGTCCTGGATACAATCGTCCATGAAGCAGATTTGCATAAGCCTGGAAAGGGCATTGCTTTTGTTCTGAACGTGGCCAAAGTAACCGGGATAAGCGAAATAGACCAGTTGAAATAAACCCTTTAGCGCAAAGCTATTTGATTTTGTGGATATCACTTATTTTTTTGCAAAAATTGCAGTAACGCCGACCTATTCCCCCAAAGCACCGGAGACAGCCCAGGGTCCCACAATTGGAGCACTCCAACTGGCTTCCTGATTTAGCCCGACAGGTCTGGCAGGGTTTTTCCTTGCTCCATTTGGGCATGCGTTAATCACTCCTTTTTTACGGGTCTTGTAATCAATATATCGTATCAGCAAATCAATTCGTTACAGGGGGCATTCATATGAACGAAAAGAAAATCTCTTTCTTGGCTGGAGAACTGGAACTGGAAGGTTTCCTGGCCGTACCGCAAGCCGTAGAACCTTCGCCGGGAGTTGCCATTTGCCACCCACACCCGCTTTATGGCGGGGACATGCACAATAACGTGGTCCGGGCAATTCGTGACGAATTAATTGCCCAGGGTATCGCTGCGTTGCGCTTTAATTTCCGGGGCACGGGATACAGCCAGGGGCGTTTTTCCGAAGGCATTGGCGAAGAAGATGATGTTTTAGCCGCATTGAATTACTTGATTAACTCCGAACACATTAACACGGAACGAATCGGTCTTGCCGGTTACTCTTTTGGGGCGATGGTTGCCGTAAAGGCATCGATTAAAAGCGAGCGCCTTCGCGGGGTTGCCGCTGTTTCTCCCGTTGTAACCCCCGATCTGTTTAAAACAGTCAAACATCCCCTTCTTGTGATTTGCGGGGAAGCAGATGAAGTCGCCCCGCTACATAATATTCGTCAAGCGCTAAAAACTTCGGAAGCAGCGTACTCGCTAGAAACCTTCCCGGATGTCGACCATTTTTGGTGGATGCAGGAGCAGGCAATGGCTCAACATGTTGCCCTTTTTTTTAAATCACGGTTAACCCCTGGCGCCGACCGATAGGATACGTTCGGCGCTTGCTACGCTTCAGTCCATTTGTACATAAACCCCTCGATCTTCAAGTCTCCAAGCGTCCCTCTGCATGCTGGCTTCAGCAGAAGGGTCACTGTCATTATCATAAATGGCCAGCCACATTAGCCGGGGAAGTTCAATCAAAGGGGTAATATCCTGGATCCGGTTTCCTGAAGCATTGACCACGGAAAGGCGCTTCAAATTTTTCAGCGGGGACAGATCATTAACCTGGTTATCCTTCAGCAACAGCGTGTTTAAAACGGGCATATCCCACCCAATGTTTAGGCTGCTGATAGCATTCCCAGATATATCCAGGCTTTCCAAGCGGTTTAACTCAGTCAGTCCTGAAAGGCGACTTATTTCATTTCGGCTCAAAGACAACCAAGTCAAATCGGTTAGTTCACTCAACGGTTCAATATCGGATATCCTGTTATCATTTAGCGCCAACCATTCCAAGCTCTTCAGGTGTGAAAGGGGTTCCAGGTCGCTAATCTGGTTATGCCCCAGTTCCAGTCGCTCCAATTGGGTGAGGTTGACCAAAAGATCTAAATCGCTAATTCGGTTGCCGATTAGTGAAAGCGCCCTTAAGTTGGTGCAGTGTTGAATTTCATCCAAGCTCTCAATCCGGGCATCGTTGGCTTTTAAGTGCGTTATTTCAGCCAAATCGGAGCGGTAAATGGTCCCTGTCGGCTTGTCCAACTCATTTCGAATAACAGATTCGAGCCTGCGATTTTCAGGCGAAAATTCCACCGGCAGATCAGGTACAACTTCTACGCGGGCACTAACCTGATGGCCCCTGTATTCAGCGGTGATTAATGCCGTTCCTTCGTCAATCGCCTCAACCAAACCACCTTCTACCATGACAATTGATTCTTGGTTGGATGACCACTTTATATCTGAAGCATCAACCGCTTCTTTGCTTCCATCTTGCAATTCTATTTCTACCTGAACGGTTTTTTTCTGCCCGCTTTGAAGCAAAAGCTCACCCGGAATAACAGTAATCTTTTTTACATCTACAATCTGTGCAATATCGATTCTGCGCTGCTCTCCATCCCATCTCGTTTCGGCGCCAAATGCTTCGGTGACAAAACGCAAAGGGACAAAGGTCAGATCGGACACAATTTCCGGTGCAGCCTCAAGTTCAACGACCTCTTGATCAATTCTTGCTGTCTTCGAATTTACCGTTAATTCCACTGATCGAACTCCCCGGATAATGGTCACTGTATGGATATCACCCTCTCGATGCCATTGCACCTTTGCTTCCAGGGCTTCCATGATACCTCTTAGGGGGACCATCGCGCGCCCTTCTTTAATATATGGGGCCTGCTCCAGCTTCAGCACTTCATTTTCCAGGTAAACAGTAATTTTGCCCATGTGCTGTACCCCTTCATCGGTATAAGCCATGACGCCAAAGGAACTGCTCATTAAAAGTGCCAGCACCAGTAAAGTAAACACCCGTTTATTCATGAAAGCGCCTCCTTGTTTTCACCCTTTTTCTACATCTTATCACAGGAAAATACAAAATAAAAGAACTTACAAAGAACTTCTGGGGACCTTGATGGTCATGTTCCTGAGTTGAAATGGACGCCCAACATTGAAAGAAGGGGGCGAATTGCATTGAGGTTTTCCCTTTTATTAATTTTTCTGAATATATAAA
>SKMY01000099.1 GCA_007120815.1 Syntrophomonadaceae bacterium
CTTCAGTTCGCCGGTTCGTTCCAGGAAAGGAACCAGGGTAACATGAATATAGCAGACGTTTTCCCGTCCCAAGTCTGTTTTCATTTGACGGATCGCTTCAAGAAAAGGGAGCCCTTCGATATCGCCTACCGTGCCACCGATTTCAGTAATCATAATGTCAACCCGGGGAGCCTGGGCCGCCCTTTTTATGCTTTCCTTGATCTCGTTGGTAATATGGGGGATGACCTGAACCGTTCCGCCCAGATAATCCCCCCGACGTTCCTTGTTAATAACGGACCAGTAAATTTTTCCTGTGGTTACATTGTTGTTCTTGGTCAGGTTGACATCGACAAACCGTTCATAGTGACCCAGATCCAGATCCGTTTCCGCCCCATCATCGGTAACAAAAACCTCGCCGTGTTGGTACGGACTCATGGTGCCCGGATCCACATTAATATAAGGATCCAGCTTTTGAATACTGACTTTTAAGCCGCGGCTTTTTAACAGGCATCCCAGTGAGGCCGCAGTAATCCCTTTGCCGAGGGAAGATACAACCCCACCGGTAATAAAAATATACTTTCCAGGCATACGGTTCTCCCCTTTCCTCATGGTTTATGTCCCGGATGATGGACGAATGGCAGTCAAATCAGACACAAAGCGGGGCAGTGAAAAGGCCCCCTGGTGAACATCTGGAGTATAGTAACGCGTATCCTGGGGCACATAAGGGTTTTCCGGAAACAGAGGATTGTACCGCCTGGAACCCAACGTAAAACTCCACAAACCACTGGGGTAAGTGGGAATTGAGGCCAGGTACAGATACGTATCAGGAAAAACAGAATGAATTCGTGCCTGGACACTACGGATCAGATCAGCGTTAACAAAAGGGGATTCGGTCTGGGCGACCATCAAGCCATCGGGTTTCAATGCCTTATAAACAGCCTGGTAAAAAGGCGTTTGGAAAAGGCTTTCCGCCGGGCCGACAGGCTCCGTCGAATCTACAATAACCACATCAAAAGCTTCATGAAAAGAACGGATATACTCCACTCCATCGGCATGAACAATTTTTACCCGCGGATCTGTCAGGCTGGAGCTGATTTGTGGGAAAAAGCGGCGGGAGGCCTGCACCACCTGGTCGTCAATCTCAACTAAGGTGGCCTGCTTTAGTGAAGGGTATTTACAAACTTCCCGAATGGCGCCTCCATCACCGCCTCCGATAACCAGAACATCTGATGGATTAGGGTGGGTGCGCATAGGCACGTGTACAATCATTTCATGGTAAACAAATTCGTCAATATCCGTTGTTTGGACCATGCCATCCAGTACCAGCATTTTGCCAAACTGGAAAGTATCCAGAACAGCCAGTTCCTGGTAAGACGTCTGCACGCTCCACAGGGTTTCTTTGATCTTGCAGGAAAACCCCAGGTTGGGGGTTTGCAGTTCGGTATACCACAACTCCATCGCTTTAAATCCTCCCCCTACCACAAAGCAACAGCGGCTACAGCAGCGCCGGCTTTTTGTACGCGGTGTTCAATGCTTTTGATTTTCATTCCTTTGAGCTCCATGCCTCGAATTTCAAAGGCTTCTTTAATCATTTCTTCTATCTTGCTTCGGGCATCTTCTGCACTTAAATGGCCCGAATGCTCCATAATAACACCAAAACGCCCTTCAGAAAACCCGATCCCTACGGCGGCAGCGATTTGATCGCCGGGGGTAGAACTGCTGGCAACCCCGTAGACCGTAGGTACCAGGGCGCCTTCAGGGAAACGAAAACCCTCAAAAACCTCCTGGCACCCTGGAGGAAGGATGCTGCTAACCCGCACCAGGTTGCAGTCACCAATACCTATCTTTAGAAGAGCTGCGTCAAATGCTGTCAGTGTGTGATCGCCTTCGGCCGCAGCTGCACCGATGAGATAACGTTCAGGGATTGTTTTCATGTTTCATCGACCCTTTCATCGAATTATACTTATGGAAACGTTGGAACCCTTCTTTGTAGGTTAAGTCAAAAATGGGTTATATCGACGCTCTTCGGCGACCGTGGTTGCAGGGCCATGCCCGGGGTAAACAACCGTATCGTCGTGATAGGCCAGGATTTTGTTTTTAATGCTTTCAAGTATCTGCCGGTAAGACCCGCCGGGCAAATCCGTCCGCCCGATGGAGCCGGCAAACAGGGTATCCCCTGTAAAAAGGCATCCACCAATATCCAGGGTTACACTGCCCTGGGTATGGCCCGGTGTTTCCAGGACCTTAACGGTCAGGCCGCCGACTTCAAACTCGTCACCTTCCTTAAAGGTTATGTCAGGGGGCTTTAGCTTTCCCTTTCCTGTAAAAATCGCCAGGCTGGCCTGGGGGCTTTGAAACATAGAAGCATCTTTTTCGTGAATCAAAACAGGGACTTGAAAAGCGTTTTGCACCTCTCCATTTGAACCGACATGATCAATATGGCCGTGGGTGTTCAAAATATATTTTACGGTCATACCTGTTTTCTCTACCTGTTTAATAATGTACTTCCCCTCAGCGCCGGGATCTATGATGACGCCTTCCTTTGTTTCAGGGCATACAACCAGGTAACAGTTTGCAGCAAAAGCCCCGACTTCCATTCGTTCTACTCTCAAAAATGTCGCCTTTCCGCTAAAAAAAGCGGAAAAAGGCTCACCCTCCTTTCATATACACTATAATTATACACGGGATCCGGGAATCCCTTCCCTGCACAGGGGATTATTTCCTGTTTCCCTCAACATTTTGCAGACAGTAACGGATGTACTGCTCCATCTGTTCAAATTCCATCAAAAAAGCATCGTGGCCGTGGGGAGAATCCAGTTCATCATACCGGGCCTCCGCCCCGCTGCGCCGCATATCCACGGCCAGGCCGCGAACCTCCCGGGGATAGAACAATATATCGGTGCTGATCCCCATGAGAAATACCAAAGCGTTAACCCGGCGAAGGGCCGCTTCATACGATGTGAAACCGCGCCCCAAATCATGCAAATCCATGGCCTTGGAAAGATAGAGGTACGAATTGGGATCGAAACGCTGTGTCAACTTTTCCCCCTGGTGGTTTAAGTAACTTTCCACGGCAAACTTTTCGTAAAAGGCAAAGGGGTTGCAGTCTTCAGCGCCTTGAAACTCCCGGCCGAAGCGGTGCTCAAAGGATTCATTGCTCCGGTAAGTTATGGTTGCAATGATTCGAGCCAGGGCCAGTCCCTGGTGGGGGAATTCCCGACCATAATACTGCCCCCGGCGCCAGAGGGGATCATTCATAATAGCCCGCCGGGCAGATTGATTAAAGGCGATGCCGATAGGAGAAAATCGTCCGGACGTAGCAATGGCGATGACGCTGCGAACCATCCGGGGATACATGACTGCCCACTCCAGCGCCTGCATGCCGCCCATGGAGCCGCCCACCACAGAAACCAATTCTTTAACTCCCAGGTGATCCAACAAAACCTTCTGTACCCGAACCATATCCTTTATCGTTATCACAGGGAAGTTCATTCCATAAGGTTTCCCCGTTTTCACATCCAGCGAAGCAGGCCCCGATGTCCCATAACAGCTGCCCAGGATATTGCTGCAGACGATAAAGTACCGTTCGGTATCAAAAGGGCGCCCGGGTCCGACCAGGGGCTCCCACCAACCCTTTTCCTTGCCCTGTTGGGGCTTCGGGCCCACCAGACTGCCTCCAGTCAAGGCGTGGGCAATATAGATGGCGTTGTCTCCGCCGGGGGCCAGGCTGCCGTACGTTTGGTAATTAACGGTAACCGACTTCAAGGATGCACCGCCCTCCAGCAAAAAACTGCCGCCCGGTTGGGAAAACCCAAAGAAACGTTCCCCTTCAAAGGCCGGGTAAACACCCTCTTTCTCCGGAAAGCGATTGTCTTCAATGACAAAACTCATGCCTACCCCTCCTTATATTGGCTAGCGGGCGCTCTTATCCGGAGACAACTGGTTCTTTAATAAATCAAATCATCCCCTTCTGCCAAAGAAGAGGATACTTTTGGAACTTCCTCCCCTTATCTGTCAGGACCTTGTTGTAAATGATCCTGGCGGAATTGGCACCGAATCGCCTCCGGTTGCCGGGTTTCACTGGGCCGCTCCCTCCACCGCTCTGGATAAGGCACATGTTACCTTTATCATTCGCTTGAATAAAAAAATCATACCGAAATAAACCGGACATGTCAACGGAGGCGGTTTAATTATCTCAATAATTTTGCCAGAAAATATTTTTAATGCTTCAGGGAAGGAAAAGCACCCTATCTGGCTAATATAATGGGTATAAGGTTTTATCATTTACCTAAATACCAGGGGGTGCCCGTTCTTTGAAAGAAAATATGCTGGAAACAATCGGTCAAACACCGCTGGTCAAAATAAACCGATTAAACCCAAATCCCCGAGTAACCATGGCCGTAAAACTGGAAGGCGCAAACCCAGGCGGCAGTGTTAAAGACCGGATCGCTTATTACATGATTACTATGGCAGAAAAAGAAGGCAAGCTCACCCGGGATAAAATTATCGTGGAACCGACAAGCGGAAATACCGGCATCGGGCTGGCTTTAGTCGCCGCCGTAAAAGGTTACCGCCTGCTGGTCACCATGTCAGAATGGATGAGCGAGGAGCGGAGAAAGTCTATGGAAGCGCTGGGCGCAGAAATCTTGCTTACCGAGGGGGAAAAAGGCACCGATGGTGCCATAGAAAAAGCCCGGGAAATCTATTCAAAAAACCCGGAACGCTATTACATGCCCGATCAGTTTTCCACCCCTCACAATGCCCTGGCCCACTATGAAACCACCGCTGTAGAAATACTGGAGCAAACCGGAGGAAAAATCACCCATTTTGTGGCCGGAATCGGAACAACCGGAACCCTGATGGGTTGTTCCAAACGGTTTAAAGAATACAACTCGAACATCAAGATTATCGGTGTCGAGCCTCACAAATGCCATAAGATCCAGGGACTGAAAAACATGGAAGAAGCCATTGTCCCACAGATCTACGACCCGTCCCGGTTAGACAAGAAAGTAAACGTTTCCGACGAGGATGCCTTTAACATGGCAAAAAAACTGTCCCGGGAAGAAGGAATTTTTTCTGGAATGAGCGCAGGGGCCGCTTTTCATGTGGCGACAGAAATCGCCAGGGAACTGGATGAAGGGCTAATTGTTACCATTATTCCCGACCGGGGTGAAAAATACATGTCCACACCGCTTTACTGTTTTGACCCGTGCGAGCACCGCAGTGAGCAGTGCCTGTTGCGTCACTTTCTGGAATAGTTTTATAAAACAACAAAAAAGGGCATTTCCCAATTCAGGAGATGCCCTTTTTCTTTTTTTCGTTGAGCCGGCTACAGCCTAAAGAATAACGACGTTGGCAGCCTGCAGCCCGCGGTCGCTTTCAACAATGTCAAACTCAACTTTCTGTCCTTCTTCCAGGGTTTTAAACCCATCCA
>SKMY01000210.1 GCA_007120815.1 Syntrophomonadaceae bacterium
TCCAGCTGGAAAGCAGCGGGATGCGCTCGATTCTTCGGGAATTGAAACCCAATAAATTTGAAGACATCATTGCTGTGGTAGCCCTGTACCGTCCCGGGCCAATGGAACAAATACCTGTTTTTATCGAAAGCAAGCACGGCAGCAAGCCGATTAAATACCTGCACCCGGACCTGGAGCCCTTATTAAATGAAACCTACGGGGTTATGGTCTACCAGGAGCAGATCATGGAAGTTGCAGCTAAAATGGCCGGGTTTACCCTGGGCCAGGCAGACCTTTTGAGACGGGCCATTGGGAAGAAAAAAATGGAGATACTGGATGAACAGCGCATCATTTTTGTCGACGGCGTTGAAAAGACCGGTTATAATCGAAAGTTGGGCGAGGATCTCTACAACTTGATCGTCAAGTTTGCCTCGTACGGGTTTAACAAGTCCCATGCGGCGGCTTATGCCATGGTTGCTTATCAGACAGCATATTTAAAAGCAAACTATCCTGTGGAATTTATGGCCGCCCTTTTAACAGGGGTGATGTCCAGCAGCGAAAAAGTGGCGCTTTACATTGCGAACTGCCGCCGAATGGGGATAGAGGTGCTGCCCCCGGACGTGAATGAAAGCGAAACAAACTTTACCGTGGTAGGAGAGGACCGGATACGTTTTGGACTGGCTGCTGTAAAAAATGTGGGCAAGGGGGCCATCGAGGCCATCATAAAAACCCGTAATAAAGAAGGAAAGTTCTTGGGGTTAAATGATTTCTGTAAAAAAGTGGATTTAAGGACTTGCAACAGGAAAGTGGTAGAGAGCTTGATCAAAAGCGGTGCCTTCGATTCCCTGGGTGGGCTGCGGTCCCAATACTTGAACATAATGGAGCCTGCCTTGGCCCGTGGACACCAGGCTCAGAAGGAAAAATTAAACGGACAGCTGTCCATGCTGTCTTTTCTTGGGGAAGAAGAAGCGGCGACCTCTTCAAAAGATGAACTGCCGCCTATACCGGAGTTTTCTGCAAAAGAAAAGCTGGTGATGGAAAAAGAAATGGTCGGACTTTATATTTCCGGTCATCCACTGGACCAGTATCGCCCCATCCTGGATAACATAAATCGCGTTATCCCCCTGGGCGAGCTGGGGGAAGCGGGTGATCGCCGCCAGGTCTCCATTGCTGGTATTATTAGCGCTCTTCGTAAAATATACACCAAGAAAGGGCAGCCCATGTGCTTTTTAACCGTCGAGGATTTAACTGGCGACGTTGAGGTCATTGTCTTTACTGATCTGTTTGAACGTTACCAGGATGATATTGAAGAAGACCGCGTGGTTATTCTCAAGGGACAGACAGACCACAAGGAAGATGACGAGGTTAAAATTCTCTGTAATGAAATCACGTTTTTGCCAAAGGAAGCCAAACAGCTTTTTATTAAAATATGTGGCGAAAAGCCCGTTGGGGATATGGTTGCCCTAAAGGATATTTTGACGGAACATCAAGGAGGCATGCCTGTTTACCTGTTTTTCGAGGAAAAAGGGGAACTGCTGTTAGCCGGCCAGGACTACTGGGTAAATGAAGAAAGAGCGCTGTACGAACGTTTAGAGAAACTGCTGGGCCCTGATTGCTTAAAAATTCAGGAGATGCAAGCCATTTAAAGATTCTCTTTAGCGTGATGGATTAAAATTATTCTGTTCGTCAATACTGAAAACGAAATGACGTCGAAATGGAGTGGGTCTGTTGAAAAAAATCGCTGTGCTGACCAGTGGCGGAGACGCTCCGGGAATGAATGCGTCTGTTCGCGCGATTGTTCGAAAAAGTATTTATCACGGCCTGCAGATCCACGGTATTATGCGAGGATTCCAGGGACTTATTAATGGGGAAGTTAAATTGCTGCGTCTTGGGTCTGTTGCCGACACTATTCACCGCGGGGGGACGATCCTGCGCACCGCCCGGTCGCCGGAATTTTTGACGGTAGAAGGCCAGAACAAAGCAATTGCCTTTTTAGAACAAGAACGTATGGAAGGGTTGATTGTTATCGGTGGGGACGGGTCGTTCCGCGGGGCGGGGGTCCTTGAAAAGTCCGGGATAAAAACCATCGGCATTCCCGCTACCATTGATAACGACATCCCTTTTACAGACAACTGCATTGGGTTTGATACGGCGTTAAACACTGTAACCGATGCCATAAACCGGGTGCGTGACACGGCCACATCCCACGAAAGGGTTTATGTCATCGAAGTCATGGGGAGGGACACAGGGCATATTGCTTTAATGGCGGGCTTAGCCGGTGGTGCTGAATCCATTATCGTCCCGGAAGTGCCCTTTGACCTGGCTGAAGTATGCAGCCGCTTAATGCGGGGGGTAGAGCGAGGCAAGCTGCACAGTATTATCCTGGTGGCTGAAGGCGCCGGGAGTGCCATACAAATTGCAAAAGAAATTGAGGAACTAACCAGCATGGAGGTTCGGGTTACGATCCTTGGGCACCTGCAGAGAGGGGGAACCCCAACGGCTTATGACCGCATTCTGGCCAGCAAGCTAGGAGCCAAGGCGGTAGACCTGTTAATAGAAGGAACAAGCGGGGTTATGGTCGGCCACTTTAAAGGCGTCATTCAAACAACACCGTACGAAGATGTGTTTTCCAGTGAAAAACCGTTTTCCTGGGGGGATTACAAGCTTGCAGGAATTCTCTCAATTTAAACAGGGAGGCACCATGTGAATGAGAAAGACGAAAATTGTTTGCACCATAGGGCCGGCTTCTGAAGAATTCGAAATGATTCTTAACCTCATTTCTTCCGGCATGGACGTTGCCAGACTGAATTTCTCCCACGGGAAGCATCAAGAACATGAAACCCGTATAGAACGAATAAGACAGGCCAGTGAAGTAGTTGGGAAAAGGGTTGGTTTGCTGGTTGATACCCGCGGGCCCGAAGTGCGCATAAAACAAATCAACCAGGGTGAAGTCATCTTAAGGGAAGGGGACATTTTTACCTTAACCACCGATGACATTGAAGGAGATCAGCAGCGGGTTGCCGTTACCTACCCTGACTTTACGGTAGATGTTAAAGCCGGTGCTCGCATATTACTAGACGATGGAATGATTGAACTTAGGGCTGAAGAAGTTAGTGATAACAGCGTGAAAACCCGGGTTATCCACGGCGGACGCCTTTCATCTCGCAAAAGTATTAATTTGCCGGGCATCTCCATCAACCTGCCTTCCATGTCTGATGATGATAAAAAGGACATCGACTTTGCCATTGAGCAAGGTGTAGATTTTATTGCGGCTTCTTTTATCAAGCGGCCGGAGGATGTGCTTGCCATTCGCCGATTGCTGGAGAAAAACAATTCAGATATACGGATCATTGCCAAGATAGAAAACGCTGAAGGTGTTGAAAACTTTAACGAAATCATCGAGGTTGCCGACGGCATCATGATCGCGCGCGGGGACCTGGGGGTTGAAATTCCGGCGGAAGATGTCCCCCTGGTACAGAAGCAGTTAATCCAGGCGTGCAATCTTGCAGGAAAGCCGGTCATAACGGCTACCCAGATGCTTGACTCCATGATACGGCAGCCCCGGCCTACCCGTGCGGAAGCCAGCGATGTTGCCAATGCTATTTTTGACGGGACCGATGCGGTTATGCTTTCCGGTGAAACAGCAGCCGGTGCTTACCCCCTGGAATCCGTCCAAACCATGGCTCGGATTGCCCGGAGAACGGAAGAAGCCTTGGATGACAAAAAAGTTTTTGAATCCCTGGAGTCGCCGCAGCAAAAAACAGTAACGGATGCCATTAGTTACGCCACATGCCGGTCGGCTCATGAACTGGGTGCCGTAGCCATTATTTCAGCGACCCAGTCGGGACACACGGCCAGGATGGTTTCCAAATACAGGCCTAAAGCACCTATCATTGCCGTTACGCCCCGGGAGAGAATCGCAACGGCTTTGACCCTTACCTGGGGCGTCTACCCGCTGCTTTCAACCCCTACATTTCACACCGAAGAAGTATTTAACACGGCGGTTCAAGTGGCCCTTGATTCCGGTTTTATTAAAAACGGGGACCTGGTTATTCTAACGGCGGGCGTACCGGTCGGGGTTCCGGGAACAACTAACTTTATGCGAATTGACACTGTTGGTGAAGTGTTGATCCAGGGGTTGGGTGTAGGAAAAACTGTCGTGACTGGAGAAGTATTTGTAGCGCTTTCTGCAGAAGAAACAGAAAAAATGGAAGAAAAACAAATCCTGGTAGCCCCCTGTACTGATAAAGATTACTTGCCGGCCATGGAGAAGGCATCTGCCATCATTACAGAGGCAGGCGGCTTGACCTCCCACGCTGCAATTGTCGGGTTGAACCTTGGAATACCTGTCATTGTGGGTGCTGCCGGAGCGACCCGGGAACTGACAACGGGGCTGCTTATTACAGTGGAAACAGTTCGCGGGCTGGTTTACCGGGGGCGGGCCACAGTTTTATAAGCGAGAGGAGAGACCGTGTTGTGAAGCAGAGCGAGACATTGGTTAGGGTAAGATACAAGGATACCGACCAGATGGGCGTTGTTTATTATGCGAATTACTTTATCTGGTTTGAAGTTGGACGAACTGAATTTATGCGGGCCCTGGGGATGAGCTACAAAGACATGGAACACAACGAGCTTTACTTGCCGGTTATTGAAGCCTACTGTAAATACAAGCATCCGGCCCGCTACGATGACCAACTGAAGGTCATAACGCGCTTGCAGTTTCTTCAGGAGGTTCGACTTGGTTTTCAGTATGAAATTATTCTTGCGGAAACAGGGGAACTGCTTGCCCAGGGAGAAACATCCCATGCTTTTGTGAATAAAAATGGTAAGCCGGTCGTTTTACGAAAACAGAGTCCTTTTTTTTGGAGAATTTTCAAGGAACAGGTCCTTGAAAAAGACCTTTAATCTACTTTGAGGAGGGAAAGTCCATGAACGACATACGCACGGGAATTGTTTACCACGATGATTTTCTGCTGCATTACAACCACTATCATCCGGAGTGTAAAGAACGGTTGGAAGCGGCCATGGAAAAACTAAAAAAAGAAGGCGTACTTCCTTCGCTGGCCTTGTTAACGCCCCAGGAAAAAGCACCTGTTGAAACCATTGCCATGGTTCATCATGAAGATTACATCAGGAGCGTAGAAACAGCCTGTCAAAAAGGCGTCCGGCAGCTGGACATGGATACATACCTGACTCCTGACACTTACGAAGTCGCCAGGCTTGCCGTACAGGGAGGACTGGATGCCGTGGACAAGGTAATGAACGGTGAGCTGGACCGCGTTTTTGCCCTCTTAAGGCCGCCTGGTCACCACGCCGAACCCAACCGGGGGATGGGATTTTGTATATTTAACAATATTGCCATCGCTGCGCGGGTGTTACAAAAAAAATATGGACTGTCACGCATTATGATTATCGACTGGGATGTTCACCA
>SKMY01000039.1 GCA_007120815.1 Syntrophomonadaceae bacterium
CGGTTTTATTTTCCATCCGGGCTAGCTTCCTTGCTTTCACCGAGGAAATCAACCAGGAATTCCCTCCTCTTATCACGGGTCAAGGTTTGAATATCGGTAAATTCCAGCGCTCCGGTGGGACAACTGTTCACGCATGCAGGGGGTAGTCCGTAAGGGGTTCGATCCATGCAAAGGTCACATTTGTTGATGGTTTTTTCCGTGTCATGTTGAGATACGGCCCCAAAGGGACAGGCCAGGATGCACCACTTGCATCCAATGCAGAGGTCCTGTTGAACCAGTACGGCTTCATCAACATCATTGCGAGACATGGCACCGGTGGGGCACACGCTAATGCAGGGCGCATCCTCACAGTGCCTGCATTGGAGAGGTAGACTGGTACCGGCAGAATGCTCCACAAAAATACGAGTCCTGGGGCGGGGGGTTTCGAAGATGGCAGTAAAAAGCGCTTTGGACTGGGAGTGCTCCACTGAACACCCGATTTCACAGCTGTGGCAGCTTACGCAACGCTTGGGGTGGACGACGATCAATCCTTTCAAGGGTTTCACCTCTTTTCCAGTTATAATGTGTTAAAATGGCCCGACTTGCGCGCCATTTAGCCCCATGAGCAGATACATAACATGATGAATTTACGGTTATTATTTAATTAAATAGTAACATAAGTTTAAAATAAAAATCAATATATAATTTTCTTAATACGCTTTGACAGTACAGCTCATATTATTTGTTGACTTCAACTTCATTGTTGCGTATTCTAGTGGGTAAAAGTTGAATTTCCACGGTTCTACATAACCTTGGATGGAAGCCATCGAGAATGAGGAGGAGGAAAAAGTTATGTTGGAATACGAAAAATTGACTTTGGAAGAAGTTCGCACCTTGGACCCGGAAAAAACCATATTCTTGATGGCAGTTAGCCCCTTGGAGGCACACGGGCCTCACCTGCCTTTGGGGACGGATGTTTTTGTGGCCCAGGAGTTGCAGAGGCGGTATGCCCGTTCCCTTAACGAAGCATATCCAGACTATACGCTGGTCAAGCTTCCGCCATTATTTTTGGGGGCAGATGCGCTGCCGGTCAAGGGCTCTCTTTCAGTTCCCGGCCCGGTCATAAAAAAGGTTTTACTGTCAATTGTTAAAGGGTTGGCCGGTCAGGGGTTTCGCTACCTGTTTTTAACAGACAATCACGGAGGACCGCGTCACCAACTGGCCGTTGAGCAGGCTGCACGGAAGGCCTGGAAACGACATAGATTTTACATGATCAATCCTTTTGGGCTTGTATTCCGCCTGATGGTTCAACACGACCCGGATTTTATGAAAGAAACCGGGCTAAAACCGGGGGCTTGCGGGGATGATTCCGACTCCCATGCGGGGACCAACGAAACATCCTTGATGCTGGCCAGCTACCCCGAATTGGTCAAGGGAGAAATCAAACGCATCCCCGATTCGCCATCGCCGCCGCCAAACCGCCTGGTTTTAACCCTGTCAAAAATCGCTGGAATTATTTCCAGGGAGCTTCAGCAGGACTTGGCGCATCTTTCCCGCGTGTTAGGATGGGTGGGTGATCCCAATATGCTTCCATACATGGGAAAACCCGCCATAGCTTCTCGCGAAGCCGGCGAAGCCATGCTGCAGGCCCGGGTAAACGTCGCCATGGGACTGTTTCAGGATGCCCTGGAGGGCAAGCCGCTTGAAATCCGGCCCATGCTATGGAAGGTGAGGTTTTTAGATTGCGTGCCGGAATAGCCGGGGTAATCCTTAGTATAAATGGCAAAAGCTACGGGGAGCATTTTTGAAAGGCCAACCAGTATTAAAATAAGTCCCAAGTTGGAAAAAAATAGTCTTAAATCTCATTAAATGGTTTCCTCGTTCATCTTTTTTGCCTGATAAAAAGAATGAATTAGTGAATCAATTCGTGATAATAAAGAAATAATGAATCATAAGTAGAGAGATTGATTTCTAAAAGGGCCGGCCCTCCGCTTCGCCCTGGAAGCGCCAGAACCGCCTCCTTTGCTTCGCGGTGTGAGCGGGTCGATAAAGGGCAGTTATATTCCATCTATTATATCATATTTTGGGCCAATTACTTCAATATTCAATCTGAGTCTTTGCTTACAACACGAGCTTCACGGGAAGGACGATATTGCAGTGCTTAGCAGCATATTTAAACCAGATTCTATTGCCGTTGTCGGAGCAACAGATAAAGAAGGCAAGATCGGCCATGCCATGATGAAAAATATTGTGGAAAGCGGGTATGAGGGAAAAGTATTTCCCGTCAATCCAGGAAGGAAAAAAGTGCTGGGCTACAAGTGCTACAGGAGTCTGGTTGAAATTGGCGAACCCCTGGAGCTGGTTGTGGTCCTGGTGCCGGCTACAGCGGTTAACGCCGTCGCCGAAGAAGCCTCCCTGTGTGGCGCAAAATATTTAATTGTTATCTCGGCGGGTTTTAAAGAAATCGGCAAAGAAGGCCTGGAGAGGGAAAAAGGTCTTCTGGCGATTTGCCGAAAAGCCGGCATCCGGGTGCTGGGCCCCAACTGTGTCGGCATGGTGGATACCCACACCCCCTTAAACGCGTCTTTCGCAAAAGGATTCCCTGATCGGGGACAAATTGCATTTATCTCACAAAGCGGTGCGCTTTTGGTTTCAATCCTGGACTGGAGCATGGAAGTCGGCCTGGGGTTTTCAAAGTTTGTCAGCCTTGGAAATAAAAGCGACTTAAACGAAGCGGATTTCATTGCAGCGACTGCTGAAGATCCTGATACCCGGGTTATTTTATGTTACATCGAAGATGTGGTAAACGGTTCGCACTTTTTGGAAACGGTGAAAAAAGCCAGCAGGAAAAAGCCTATCATCATTTTAAAATCAGGAGCCAGCCAGGCGGGGGCCAGGGCGGCATCTTCGCATACCGGAGCCCTGGCTGGAAGCGACCTGGCCTATGAAGTGGCTTTCAAGCAAAGCGGTGTTCTACGGGCGCGCACCATGGAAGAGCTTTTTGACCTGGCCGAATCTTTCTCCAAGCACCCCCTGCCGGCTGGAGACAGAGTGGCTATCATTACAAACGCGGGAGGCCCTGGAATTATTACGACCGACTGGGTTGAAAAGCAGGGACTTAAAATGGCAAGT
The DNA here is from genome assembly GCA_007120815.1 of Syntrophomonadaceae bacterium. The sequence continues at coordinate 3,112 of SKMY01000039.1, forward strand.
TTCCAGAAAGAGACGGCACAAACATTAAGAAATAAACTTCCGGAGGAAGCCGGCATCTACAATCCGGTTGATGTACTGGGAGATGCCCGGGCAGACCGCTTTGAAACGGCCTTAGGCCTGGTTTTGAACGACGACGGGGTGGACAGTGCTCTGGTGCTGTTGTGCCCGGCAGCGACCACGGAACCGGAAAGAACGGCGGAAGTCATTGTGTCGGCTCAAGAAACGTACTCACATAAACCAATTTTTGCAGCGTACATGGGGGGACCTTTTTTGGAAGAAGGGGCTAAAATTCTGGCAGAGGCGGGAATCCCGTGCTACACCTTTCCAGAGCGGACAGTAAATGCTTTGCGGGGCATGGTCTCATACAGCCGGTTTCTGAAAAATTACTCCGAAGAAGAGCCAATCAAATATGACGATATTGATCAAAATAAGGCCAAAGCGGTTTTATACGATGTGCTTCGAGATCAGCGGATGGTCTTATTGGGCAGTGAGTCCACAGCGATTGCTGAAGCTTACGGGATTCCAGCAGCTCCAATCAGGTTGGCCCGGGACGCTTCACAGGCTCGCGCCATTGCTGATGAATTGGGCTATCCCGTGGTGCTGAAAGTTGCTTCGCCCAAAATTATGCACAAAACCGATGTAGGTGGCGTTAAGGTGGGACTTCAAAGCCCCGATGAAGTGGAACTGGGATTTATGGAAATCCTGGACCGGGTACAAAAACATTTTCCAGAAACAGCTCTCTATGGTGTAGAAATTCAGAAAATGATGCCCAAGGGCAAGGAAATTATTGTTGGTATGACGGAGGATGTTCAGTTTGGGCCCTTGCTGGCCTTTGGCATGGGCGGCATATACGTGAACCTGCTAGAAGACGTTTCTTTTCGCCTGGCCCGGGATTTAAGCTTTTCTGAGATTAAAGAGATGATTGCCGAAACCCGGGCATATTCCCTGTTAAGGGGATTTCGAGGAGAATCCCCATCGGACATAGATTCGACAGTGGACATTATCGCCCGGTTGGCCTGCCTGTCTCTAGATTTTCCGGAGATTACAGAAATTGATTTAAATCCGGTCTTCGTGTATGAAAAGGGTGCTTCTGCAGTTGACATAAAAATCGCTGTGAGTTGGGATTAAGAAAAGACCCACCCCCATAGGGAAAATATTTGATAGTGAAGAGGTGTTAGTGGTGAAAATACTCTATATCATGGGAACGGAAGCCAGCGGAAAGACAACCATCGGTGTGGGGCTGGCCCTTTTCTTAAAAAAAAAGGGGCTGAAACTGGGATACCTGAAACCTATCGGAACGTCCCACTGGCCAACACAGCAAGAGGATGAAGACGCTGTTTTATTAAAGGACGTATTGGGGCTTACCTGTGACTTCAAAAGTATTTCTCCTTTGAATATCGGCCCCCTGTACCTGTCCAGCACACGAAGCCGTGACCATTATCGGCAGTCTGTTCTGGCAGCGTTGGATGATATGAAAAGCCAGGCTTTTGATCTGCTGCTTATCGGCGGGGCTACAAACCCGTTCATCCTCTCCAGCCAGAGGCTGGATGATATTTCATTGGCCCGGGAATTAAATGCTTCTGTCATATTTATTGCCAATGTTAACAATGATTACGGCCTGGACCAGGGCATCCTGTACAATCGCTTTATAAAAAGCCAGGGGGTTGAAGTGTTGGGAACTGTTTTCAACAACGTCCCCTCGCCTATTCTTGAAAAAGCCAAGGGCATTCACAGACCTATCATGGAAGGCCACGGATTCAATGTTATGGGGATTATACCGGCATCTCCAGAGCTAACCTCTCCTACAGTCAAAGAGTACCTGGATATTTTAGGTGGTGAACTTCTGGTTGGCGAAGACTACCTGGATCGGCGAGTGGATGATATCGTGATTGGAACGATGACCATTGAAGGAGCGCTAAAATACTTGAGGCGTTCCCCCAATAAAGCCGTTATTGTCGGGGGAGACCGAAGCGATATGGCCCTGACAGCCCTGGAAACCAACACCTCTGTCCTGATTTTAACCGGCGGTCTGTATCCCAATATAAAAGTGCTTTCCCAGGCGGAAGAGAAAAAAGTACCGGTCATACTAGTCTACTTTGATACCTACCATGCCATTGAGCAACTTCATGCAGTCTCTCACCGTATTAAGCCCGACAATAAAACAGCTCTTGAAGTAGCGGAAAAAAACATTGAACGCCACTGTGATCTTTCTAACCTGTTGTCTTTTCTGGATATTCCGGGAGCTTAAAAAAAATAATAAAGCGTGTATTTTGTTGCATTGTTATGCTTAA
>SKMY01000077.1 GCA_007120815.1 Syntrophomonadaceae bacterium
GCTCTTCTGCTTTGTCCTCACCCGGTAGCCGTTCCAATGCGGATAGACTTGTTTTATAACGCTCGTGTATGTACTCCTCAGGCCGGATTAAATGAACGGTTTCCGGGTTCAGCAGGTGCATGCGTTGATTTAGGGAGCGGATCCATGGAAATGTGTGAGAATCAAGGATGTCCCTGTCGTGAAACCAGGGGTAACCGCCAAAGAGTTCGTCGGCCGCTTCTCCTGAAAGGGCTACGGTAGCTTCTTTTTTGATTTCCCGGCAAAAAAGGTAAAGAGATGAATCGATGTCGGCCATGCCGGGAAGATCACGGGCTACCACACTATCATAAAGGGCTTCTGTTAGATCCGGGATGGAAAGAACGATATTTTTGTGTACAGTATTCAGCTGATTTGATACTTCCGCTATCCAGGGGGCATCGGCATCGGGCTGGAAAGAATTCGAAGAAAAATATAGCTCATTATGCTCATAATCTACAGAATACGTTCGCAGCTGCTCCTGCCCCGCCTTTTTAAATGCCCTGGAGGCAAATGCCGTGATGGCACTGGAGTCAAGGCCGCCGGAAAGCAGGGTGCATACGGGCACATCTGAAACCAGCTGACGTTCTATTGACTCTTCTAAAAGTTCCCGGACTTTATTCACCGTGTCAGAAAAAGTGTCCGGGTGAGGACTGCTGATCAATTTCCAGTATCTTCGATTTATCATTCCGCTGCGGCTAAAGGTCAGGTAGCAGCCGGGTTCAACCTCGAAAATGTTCCGAAACACCCCGTGCCCAGGCGTTCTCGATGGACCCATTACAAAAATTTCTGCCAGACCTTCCTGGTCGATTTCAGGTTTTACACAGGGATGGGCAAGCAAAGCTTTAGGTTCCGAGCCGAACAAGAAGGCACTGCCTTTTACAGTATAAAAAAGGGGTTTGACTCCCAGGCGGTCACGCGCCAAAAAGAGGGATTGTTCCTTATCATCCCATATGGCAAAGGCGAAAATCCCGTTAAGCTGATGAACGCATTCCCAACCCCACTCCATAAAAGCATAAAGAAGCACTTCTGTATCAGAATTTCGTGTAAAAAAATCATAACCCCTGGATTCCAGTTCTCTTCGAAGGTCCAGGGTATTGTACAGTTCACCATTATAAGTAATGGTGTAGGTATGGCCATTACGCTGCCGCGTCATCGGCTGTGCTCCACCTTCAGGGTCGATAACGATTAAGCGGCGGTGCCCCAAACCAGCTCTAGCGCTCATCCAGGTTCCCCAGGCGTCAGGACCCCTGGAGGAAAGAGATTCTGTCATCATGTTTAATACAGGTTGTTGCTGACTGACGTCAACTTCCAAGTCTACCCAACCGGCGATTCCGCACATATTATACCCCTTCTTTCTATTGGCAGCCTGCACCCGAACAACCTTGATTCCATGGGTGGGGCTGCAAAAATTTCCATGGTTTTACTGTACGCAAAAGCCTGGAATGTGTTCCTTTTTCAGATCCAGGTATGATTGTCAATAAAAAATACCATAATAAAACAGCGCCAAGAACCATTTCGATAAGCTCTTTTAAGGGGGTATAAGAATCAAGTCGTTGCAGATTTTCTGGCCCGTCTTCTTGAAAACCTAGTGCCTAAAATACGGGTCTCTGCTTTCCTGAGTATACTATATGGACGTTGGGGGAAAATGAAATACATGTTAAATCATCGTGATAAAGAGGTGGATAACAAGCCGGCTCTTTTCTGGCTGGGAACCAACACGTGTGACGCCCATATCATTTCATTACTAAACGCCAGCAATCCACCTTTTCGTGATCTGTTCGATAATATGTTTGGTTTTTATTATGCGTCCTTTCTTATGCCTGCTGAAGGGGATTACGCCGTAAATACCTGGAGTGCCGTAGAAGAAATGCCCTTTATTTTGGTGGTGGAAGGGACGATTCCAACTTTGTTCAACGGCCAAACAACCATTGTGGGGATGGAAAAGGGGAAAAAGATTACGGCGCTTTCTTTAGTGAAGCGATTGGGTGCTAAAGCAACTCACGTAGTTGCTTTAGGGACATGTGCCTGTTATGGTGGACCATACGCAGCCCATCCTAATCCTACAGGCTCCCTTCCTCTCCAAAAGGTACTAAAGGAGCGAAAAGTTATACATGTTCCCGGATGCCCTGTTAACCCGGGATGGATTTATGAAACGCTTAAGCGCTTAAAGGACGGGGAAAAAATAAAGCTGGATTCCATGGGCCGCCCTGTATTTCTTTTTGGAAAAACCGTTCACCAGCTATGTGAGCGTTTGCCCAAGTATAATGAAAGTGACTTTGCCCGGTATCCCGGGGAGTCGGGCTGCATGTACCTTGTGGGCTGCAAAGGGCCGGTTACGCGGGCGGACTGTCCACAGCGGCAGTGGATCGATGAGAAATCCGGGTGGCCTGTGGGTGTAAATTCGCCCTGTATCGGCTGTACGGCTCCGGAATTTCCCGATGGGGTTTCTCCGTTTTTCAAAAGACATACAGATGTCTACCTGCCGTTAAATGCTGCAAACTTGAAAAACATAAAAACAGGTATATATTTTGCAATGGCCGGCAGCATTGGTAGTCACCTGGTGGGCCAAATCCTAACCGGACGTATTTCCCCCAAAAAAGTGAAAGCAGTCAAATCCGTTCTTAAAAAACACGTTTTGAAAAAACGGTAACAAATCTATTTCTTGCTTCCGTGTTATTTGGCCTGTTCACACCGGCTAAGCCATGTACTCCAGGGACAGTTTTTTCTATCTGGATTCCAGGACAAACAATTACAAGCTGGCTGTTAAGGAGGTTTCCATTGCACAAGGTATCTATTTCCCCGGTAACCCGGGCAAATTCCGTGGGCTCTGTAACGGCGTGGGTTGTTAATGGGAAAATAGTAGAAGCATACAGTGAAAGCAGCATTTTCCGGGGATTTGAAATCATGTTGGAAGGAAGAGACCCCTTGGATGCACCGTATTTCACCCAACGAATATGCGGGATTTGCTCATCCATGCACGGCCTGGCTTCCTGCCTGGCCCTGGAAAATCTTGCCCGGGTAGAGATACCCCCCAATGCCATCCGTTTGCGAAACATCATCGTTGGGCTTGATTTGCTTCAAAATCATCTTCGGCATTTCTATATGCTTCTTCTCTGGGACTGGGTGAAGCCGCCTCCTGGCCCGCTTTTTCAGGGTGCATACACAAGAGATTTCCGTCTGTCGGAAGAAGATACCGCTGCCCTTCATGAGCATTACTGGCAAGGTGTCGATAACGCCCGAATTGCTCATGAAGCACTAACCATCTTGGGGGGAAAAACACCACATAATCACGGGCTGGTTCCAGGAGGCGTGTCTTTCTTCCCTCAAGGAAATCAACTGCAGGAGCTGCATAAAAAAATTGAAACCCTTGCCCGGTTTATTGATAACGTATATATTCCGGATGTGGAGTTATTACAGCGCAGTTACCCGGAATACGAAAGCTTAGGTGGGCGTTTGGAAAGTTACCTTTCATTTGGGCTGTTTCCCCTGGCGGATTCTGAAGGATTTCATATGAGCCCAGGGGTAATGCTTAAAGGTAAGCGCAAACAGCTTGATCTAACTTTAATATCGGAAAGCATCGCATTTTCATATTTCCGCGGTCAAGGGGGTTCTCCCATGGAGCAAAAAACCCTGCCCGACATGTCTAATCCCGATGCCTATTCTTTTGTTAAATCGCCCCGGTACCTGGGTGAGCCCTGTGAAGGCGGCCCTCTTGCACGAAGGGTGTTAAACCAGATGGAAACCGGCAAAAACGCCTCGTTACCCCGGATTGTCAGCAGGGCAAAAGAAGCACGTCAGGCGGTACAGCTGATTGGTCAGTGGATAGAACATCTTAAGCCGGGAGAAGCGTTTTATGAGCCCTTTCAAGTACCTTCTGGAAGTGGTTTAGGTGCGGTAGATGCTATGCGCGGGCCCCTGGCGCATTGGATAGCTGTCAAAAAAGGACGCATAGAACATTTTCAAATTATCACCCCATCAGCGTGGAACTTTTCACCCAGGGATGAAAATGGACATAGAGGCCCCGTAGAGGAAGCATTATTGGACACACCTGTTGAGGATATTAGCCAACCGGTGGAAATTGGCAGGGTTCTACGTTCATTTGATCCTTGTTACGCCTGTTCTGCTCATGTTATTGATAAAAAAGAAAACCAAACAGGCACATGGACCATAAATGTATAAATTTTATTGCGAGAGACACTAAGGCTCTCATCGGCCACGTTCAACAATGGAAGGCTTGATGCCCGTGAAACTTACCAAGCATTGGCTTAGAATTCCAAAAAAAATGCGCCATTCCTTATCCATTCGGATATTTCACTGGCTGCTGACTCTATCCGTTTTTTTGTTGATTAGTTCGGGCTTATATATATCTAAACCGAACTATCGTTTATTTGCCAATATGAGAAGAGCAAAGTGCTATCATTTCATTAGCCAGATATTGTTTATTGGCAGCGTTGCCTGGAGAATATATCATGGAGTAAAAACAAAGAGTTATCGCGATATTATTCCAGGCCGCAGGGACCTTGCAGCCTTGTGGCCTATGGTTCGCTTTGAAACTTTCTTCACTTCCGCAACTCCCTCATTTCAAAAATATAACCCGTTGCAAAAACTGCTCTACAGCTCCTGGCTACCGGCTTTTTTTATTCAGTCCGCTACGGGGCTTGTACTTTTGGCACCAAATCTTTTTTCTCGTCTGGAAGGATATCTTGGTGGACTGGGAAATGCGCGAAAAATTCACTTCTTAAACACCCTTTACCTGGTTAGTACCATAATGGGGCACATATACTTTTCACTAATTGCCGGGAAAAATATCTTAAAGTCCATGATTACCGGCTATGAATAAAAACGTTAAATCAAGGAGAGAGAGTTTATTCACTCTGGAAATCAAATCATTGTGGGTATCGGTAACGTCTTACTTCAGGATGATGGCATCGGCGTGTGGCTTACTCGTGAGTTAAAAAACATGCCCGGTGATATACAAGTGCATGAGATCGGAATTTCGGTTTTTTCCCTTTTTCATATAATTCCACAGGACAATGCGCGTATTATTTTCGTTGATGCCCTAACAGAGGGGCAGCAACCGGGAACAATTTATTGCTTTTCTTCGGATCAAGAATTAATTCCTTCCACCAAAGAAAAACACCCCATTTCTCTCCACCAATTTAGGCTTGAAGAGGTTTTAAGTTTATTAAATCAACAAACGCGGGGTATGAAGTGGAAAATATTCGGAGTTGAACCTGCAAGCATCGATTACGGGCACGGCCTTTCTCCATGCCTGCAAGCTCAATTCCCTGATATTTTCTATGCGTTTGAAGCCGAGATTAACCATTTCTTTATCAAGGAAAAGGTTAAGTCTTAAAA
>SKMY01000164.1 GCA_007120815.1 Syntrophomonadaceae bacterium
ATCCCTCATCTTTCTGTTCGGACCCAGGGCCCTGATTTTCTCCGTCACTTCCCCCATCACTCTGGCAAACTTGGCGCCCTCCGAACCGGAAATCCAGTGTACTTCGAAGCGTTCCGGCTCAATACCGATAAACTCCAGGAACCGCCTGAGGGCGGAAAGACGGCGGCGGGCGTAGTAGTTACCCGTCAGGTAATGGCAGTCACCGGGATGGCACCCGGCAACCAGAACGCCATCGGCACCCCGCTGGAAAGCGCGCAGCACAAAATTTGGGCTGACCCGGCTGGAGCAGGGAACACGGATGACACGAACGTTGGGCGGGTAGCCCATTCGGCTGGTGCCCGCCAGATCGCCTCCGGCGTAACTGCACCAGTTACAGCAAAAAGCAACGATTAAAGGCTCAAAAGCCTGTTGTTCCGCGTTTACAGACATACCGCATCCACCTCCGCTAAGATCTGGTCATTGGAGAACCCTCTCAGGTTCATGGCACCGGGGCGGCAGGCAACGGTACAGGCCCCGCACCCCTGGCAGAGGGCTTCATTTATTTCTGCAACCAGGCGGCGAACCACTTTGCCGTGGACCTTCTCTTCCAAGGTTTTCTCCGATATGGCCTTGTAAGGACAAAGGTTGATGCAGTTTAGACATCCTGTACAGGTGGCTTCATCCACTTCAGAAACACAGGGGTTGCTGAGCAGGGTTTCCTTGCTGAGCAGACCGATTGCTTTCGCTGCGGCCCCACTGGCCTGGGCAACGGTTTCAGGAATATCTTTCGGGCCCTGGCAGGCGCCGGCCAGGAAAACGCCGGCTGAATGGGATTCAACCGGTCGAAGCTTGGGGTGTGCTTCTGTCATGAAGTCGTGATTGTCACAGCTAACACCCAGCATGCGTGAAACAACCCCTGCATCATCACGGGCTTCCATGGCAGCCGCCAGGACGACCATATCGGCTTCGATTTCCACGGTCCTTCCGCTTAAGGAATCAACACCGTGTACCAGGAGTTTATCGCCTTCAGGGAAGACCTTACCTACAATACCCCTTAAGTAAGTGGCATCATAATCTTCTACTGCACGACGGTGGAACTCCTCAAATTCCTTGCCCGCCGTCCGAACATCGATATAGAAAACGTAAGCCTGGGCATCGGGGTATTTTTCTTTAAGCAAAATAGCATGCTTGGCCGTATACATACAACAGATCTTGGAGCAATAAGGCTTACCCCGGGATTTATCCCGCGAACCCACACATTGGATGAATACGACATTTTTTGGTTCTTCCTGATTTGAAGGGCGAACTAACTTGCCTCCTGAGGGACCGGAGGCGTTAACCAAGCGCTCGAACTCCAGGCTGGTAATGATATCCGGATGCTTTCCGTAACCGAATTCACCAAATTCGTCCAGGTTTAAAATATCAAAACCGGTAGCCACCACAATGGCTCCGTATTTTTGTTCAATAATTTCATCTTGCTGGTCAAAATCAACGGCCTCGGTGGGGCAAATTTTCTTACACACACCGCACTTTTCTTTTTCAAACCAGCGGCAGTTAGGTCGATCGATGACCGGCACATTGGGTACGGCCTGGGGAAACGGCACATAAATGGCTTTCCGCTTGGCCAGCCCTTCATCAAACTCATTGTCAATCTTGCTGGGGCATTTTTCATAACAAATACCGCAGCCCGTGCATTTTTCCATGTCGATATAACGGGCTTTTTTACGGATGGTTACATCAAAGTTGCCCACGTAGCCATCGACGTTTTCCACTTCGCTATACGTCACCAGGTTCACATTGGGATGAGCGGCCACATCAACCATTTTGGGCGTTAAAATACAGGCCGAACAATCCAGGGTAGGGAATGTTTTATCCAGTTGGGCCATTCGCCCTCCGATAGTTGATGATTTTTCAACCAGGTCAACCTGGTAGCCGGCATCGGCAATATCCAGGGCTGCCTGAATACCGGCGATACCGGCGCCGATAACCAGCGCACGGTGCTCCACTGATACTTCCGAAGGTATCAATTCACGGCTGCGTCCCGCCTTGGCCACGGCGGTACGAACCATGGCAATGGCTTTTCTGGTTCCTGCCTCCTTGTCTTTATGAACCCAGGAGCAGTGCTCCCTGATGTTGGCAATTTCCACCAGGTACGGGTTCAGCCCGGCCACTTCGGCGGCTTTTCTAAAGGTAGGTTCATGCATCCGGGGAGAGCAGGCGGCCACAACAACCCGATCCAGGTTTTCTTTCTTGATTACGTCCTGGATCATCACCTGGCCAATCTCCGAGCACATGTACTTGTATTCGGCGGCATGGACGACACCCGGCATTTTACGGGCTGCCTCAACGACCGCTTCTATATCTACGGTGCCGGCTATGTTCGTGCCGCACCAGCAGACAAAAACACCGATCCTTTTCAACGATCATCCCTCCTTGATAAGGAATAAATGCAGCAAAAAAGCTGCTGCTTGCATTTAGAATTACTTGGAATACTTTCTAAACCCGCTAACGACACCCTGCTCCGGCATACCCTTGCTGAGGATTTCAGGCATGTCTTCCGCCTTAAGACGAGATGCATCCCTTTGCCTGAGTAAAGTGAGTCTAAGCCCTTCCATTACATTGGCCAAATCCACGTCGCGCGGGCAGCGCCCGGCACAGGTAAAACAGGAGGCACAGATCCAAATGGTTTTGCTGTTAAGTATTTCATCAACCATCCCCAGCTGCAGAAGGCGCAGCACCTGGTGAGGTAAAATATCCATCGCTTGATTAACCGGGCAGGCTGACGTGCACTTTCCACACTGGTAACATTCGGCAACATTTTCTCCGCTGATCTCCGCTATATCTTTTAAAATGTTGCTTCGCAGGTTTTCTGTTGTAACCTTCAATGTCCTTCCCTCCTTTTATCACCGAAATCCAAATAAAAGCCCCTGGCTCTTAACCGGCTGCTTTATTTTCGACTTTATCTTTCAATCCCAGGGCTTCTTCAAGAAGCTCTGTGAAATAGTAAACGGGCAGTACCGGCTCACCTTCCGGGGTTTTGTCCTGCAGCTCTAGCAGGTTGTAATGGCAAAGAGGGCAAGCGTTGATCATCACTTCGGCCCCATGAAGTACAGCCGAATTAACGATCTTTTTCACCATTCCAGTGGCAATGTCTTCGTTGTTGACGGAAAGGTACACGCCGCAGCATTCGGTTCGATAAGGATAATCGACCGGGTCCGCACCGAGGGCTTTAATAAAGTCTTCCATTATACTCGGGTTTTCTGCATTGTCAAACTCCATGACTTTCCCCGGTCGAAGCAGCAGGCACCCGTAGTAAGCAGCCACTTTTCGGCCCTCCAGGGGCTGCTTAATCTTCTCCGCCAGCTGTTGGAAGCCCAGTTCATCCCGAAGCATTTCCAGGTAGTGAATGACTTCACCCTGACCGGAGTAGTATTCTTCCAGCTGCAAATAGTTGTTTGCTTTGTCGCGAACCTCCCCGTTGGTCTTCATCACGTGGTTGGCCCGCTTAATGACATGATGGCAGGCAGCACACAGGGTAACCAGTTTTTCACCGGCTTCAGCGGCAGCAGACAGGCTGCGCACGGAGGATAAATAGCTGGCAATTTCATCGGTTGAAAGCGGGAATACCGCACCACAGCACTGCCATTCTTCCTGTTCGGCCAGCTCAATCCCCAGCGCTTCAGCAGATTTTAGTGCCGATTCATCCAGAACGGTAGCCGTTGTTTTTAAAGTACATCCCGGATAGTAGCTATAACGCACTGATACGTGCCTGGTTTCCAGAAAAACAGAATTTCACCTTGGAAACCAGGCCTTCACCTCCTTTCAAATTCTTATCGTGAATGATCATTTGTTGGTGTTCACTTATAAAAATTAGAAACAACACCCCCCCTTGCATAAAGAAAAAAAACCGTATTTTAACTATTCGACGCCTGAGAACGATTTCCTTTTAAATATTAAAACTTTTTTTTATAAGTTTTAAAATATGCTTATTAAACACCTTGATTTAGATTCTGAAATCAAAACCTCTTCTTATAATAATTAGAAGTGGGCGCTTTTTTCCCATAAATAAAAAAACACGCCGCGCAGACTGCCCGGGTGTTTTGTTTAAGCAAGGTTTTATCCATTATTAAGTTGTAATGATTGATCAGCCATCAGCAGTTACGGGACACACATTTAGACGCAAAAGCCTCTCTGGACTGCTTGGACGTATTTCTTCCAATTCTCACCATGAGCATGTTGGCCGGGTGCTCCCGTACTTCCGGGTCATCGGTAAACTGTACAAAAAAGTCAAATTTCTCCAGCATTGTTTTCATCATATTACGGTACTGCCAGGTCGTTTCTGCGGAACAATCCAAATCCCAGCAATAGATAGTTTGAATATTCATCACGATTTTATCTTCAAAGTAAGGAAATTGTTCGTTGCAGAACAGGGCCTGGAACAGGGCTTTCGCTACCCCAACCCCTCGCCACGGCCTGGCTATCTCCAAACCGCCTAGCTCAACCAGCTCAGCAATACCCGTGTTTCGCCACCACGGGAAATCAGGGTCATGAAAGGTGGCGTATCCTATAACCGTATTTTCAAAGCGGACAATATACACCGTGCCGTCAGGATCCCCTGACAGGGTTACCAGGGCCTTTTTCTGCTGCGGGGCGGGTCGAAAGTTGGTAAGGCAATCGGAAAAATCCAATTCCTCCAATCGCCCGGCCTCAACAGGGCCTTCAATATACACAGGGCCGCGTTCCGTGGCCAGCAAACCTTGAACCGGGTAGTTTCTATCGGAAGCCTGCGGTTGCTTCCCGAGCAAATCAAGACACAATATGTTCACCTTCCATAGTGTATTTTTTAATTAACGTTTAGTCTCTTTCCAAAACCATGGCCATGCCCATGCCTCCACCAACGCAAAGAGATGCCAGGCCGCGCTTTAACTGCCTTCTCTTCATCTCATGGAGCAGGGTCACGACGATGCGGGTTCCGGTGCATCCAACGGGATGCCCTAACCCTACACCACTGCCGTTTACATTAACAATATCCCGGTTTAACCCCAGCAGCTTTTCACAGGCCAGGTACTGGGCGGCAAAGGCTTCGTTAACCTCGATCAGCTCAATGTCCCCCAGGGTGAGGCCCGCTCGCTGCAGCGCTTTTTTCACCGCAGGCACAGGGCCATATCCCATTAGCTCAGGTTCCACGCCTGCCCACGCATAAGAAACAATTCTTCCTAAGGGTTTTAACCCCATGGACCGGGCTCGCTTTTCTGTGGTCATTAAAACCGCCGCAGCCCCATCATTAATGCCGGAAGAATTACCGGGAGTTACCGTTCCACCTTTTCGAAACACCGGCTTTAACGCAGCGAGCGTTTCCATACTGATGTCCTCTCGCGGGTGTTCGTCCCGCTCAACCAAGAGGGGTGCTTTTTTCCCGCGAGGAATCTGGATGGGTACGATTTCATCTTTAAAACGGCCTTTTTTTGTTGCATCGACAGCGTTTTGATGGCTCCTCAGGGACACCTGGTCCTGCTCTTCCCGGGTAATGCTATATTTCTCCGCCAGATTTTCCGCTGTCTCCCCCATAATGATCTTCATCACGGGGTCCGTTAATACTTCCCAGACCGTATCACTCATTTCACCGTGCTGCAGGCGCTGTCCCCAGCGCGCCTTTTTGAGCAAATAAGGAGAGGAACTCATTATTTCCACACCACCAGCAACAACCATCTCCACATCCCCGGCAAAAAGTTCGTGGTAACCCTGGACGATGGCCTGCATCGCCGAACTGCACTGCCTTTGAACGGTAACACCCGTGGTTTCCTTGGGAAAACCAGCTTTCACTGATACCACCCGTGCGGTATTAACATCATCTGTCCGCTGGATACAGTGTCCCAAAATGATTTCTTCTACCTGAACCTTTTCTACACCGGTTCTTTCCATCAGCGTATTGATCACATGGACAGCCAAATCAGAGGGCATCATGTCTTTAAATGCGCCGCCAAAACCACCGATGGGCGACCGGCAGCCATCAACTATAACGATTTCTTTGCTCATGAAAACCGTTCCTTTCCCCGCTTCCAGATTATGACTTTAATTCGTAATGAGAAACGACCTGAGCGTTTCTCTACTAATAAAGCATAAATATTATATAAAAAAAGGGGGTGTTTTTCAATATATGGAAGGTAAGTTGCAATTTTCAGTTATTTGTGATAACGGTAACAAGGCCGTGCACCTGTCTTATTCTTGACCCGCCTGGCATAAGCCTTAGGGCAAACCCGTAAAGAAAGGGCAAAGTTTGAGACGGTTGGCAGGTCACTTCACTCCTACACCCTGTCGATTATTGCTTATTGACAAACAAATCTTAAATTTGTTATTATTTAAAACAAACTAAATGTTCTCGAGAATATAACCGGCACTTCAAACCAGCGAGAAAACAAGAAACGTTCACTATCTTTTCTATTTTCTTGTGCAAGAGGTTTTCCGCCCTCTGGGCTAAAATAAATCTCTAGGGAGGTGCTGGTGCCGTTTCGGCACACAATCATGACCATGAAAGGTGAAACCTACTACACCCCGCTGACCCCCATAAACTTTCTGGTTCGTAGTGCAGCTGTTTTTCCGGAGAAAACAGCTGTTGTTTACAAGGACAACCGGTTCTCGTACCGGGCGTTTTATGAACGCGTAAACCGCCTGGCTTCTGCCCTGCAGCGTGAAGGAATTGAAAAAGGGGACCGGGTAGCCTTCCTCTCCCCCAACATCCCTCCTCTCCTGGAAGCACACTACGGGGTTCCCCTTGCCGGGGCTGTCCTGGTTGCCATTAACACCCGTCTGGCGTCCCGGGAAATCTTGTACATCTTGAATCACTCCGGCGCAAAAATACTGTTTGTAGACACCGTCCTTGCAAAACTCATCGAGCCAATTAAGGAAGAGCTTGAAACAACAAAGCAGTTCGTTATCATTGTGGATGAAGATCCATCCAGCCCGCTGGAGGGTATGGAATACGAGGAATTCCTGGCCAAGGGAAGCAGCGATCCTGTGGAAGTCGATATTGCAGACGAAAACGATACCATCACCATTAACTATACCAGCGGAACCACCGGGCAGCCCAAGGGTGTGATGTACACTCACAGGGGTGCCTATTTGAATGCCCTGGGCGAATGCCTGGAAATGAACATGAGCAGTTACAGCAATTACTTGTGGACGCTCCCAATGTTCCACTGCAACGGATGGTGTTTCACCTGGGGGGTAACGGCCGTTGGGGGAACTCATTACTGTCTTCGCGCTGTCGATGCGGATAAAATTTTCGACTTGATCGAAAATGATAACATTACCCATTTCTGTGCCGCCCCCACGGTATTGATCACCCTGACTGGTAGCCCCCGGTCGAGCCAACTGAATATTCAGCAAAAGCTCCAGGTGGTCACCGCCGGGGCGCCCCCATCACCGACCATTATTCAAAAAATGGAAGGAATGGGCGCAGTCATTACCCATGTTTACGGGCTCACTGAAACCTACGGTCCCCACAGCATTTGCGAGTGGCAGCCCCAATGGGACAGCCTACCCGCTGAAGAAGTAGCCATCATTAAAGCCAGGCAGGGGGTACCCTACATCCACGCCTTGGAAATGAGAGTGGTTGACAGCGCCATGGAGGATGTACCGCGGGATGGGATGACCATCGGTGAAGTGATTATGCGCGGGAACAATGTCATGAAAGGATACTTTCTGCAGGAGGAAGCCACCCGCGAAGCCTTCCACGGGGGATGGTTCCACAGCGGAGACCTGGCGGTTGTGCACGAAGACGGCTATATCGAAATCAAGGACAGAAAAAAAGACATCATCATAAGCGGGGGAGAAAATATCTCCACGGTTGAAGTAGAAAACACCATCTATAAACACCCGGATGTCCAAGAAGTTGCCGTGGTGGCCATTCCTCACGAAAAGTGGGGTGAAGTGCCCAAGGCATTTGTTGTTCCCAGGCCCGGGGCCAACCCCACTGAAGAAGGGATCATCGAGTTTTGCCGGGAGCACATGGCTCGCTACAAGTGCCCCAAAGCCGTGGAGTTCGGCGATCTTCCCAAAACCTCTACGGGGAAAATTCAAAAGTATATTCTTCGGGCAAAAGAATGGGAAGGCCATGAAAAAAAGGTAAATTAACCCCCACGGCTCTCGCAAGCCTTGGGTTGTTATGAAACAGGTTTTAACCCACCCTGCAGCGGCGGCTTTTTTAAGGGCCTCTGATCAAAGGGCTAAGGGGCATAAAAATTAAATCTATAAGCACTACCAGGCAACAGGCAGCCGGGCAGTTAACCGTTATTCGTTTAACACCAGGTAATTGCACGGTTGTCTATTGTGCTTACCGACCAAAACATGGTCAAAATCAAATTATTTTTCGACAAAATAAAGGAAGTGTCAAATTTTTGGCGAACTTAAGAAGTACACTTTTCCCTTATTTTTTATGCCTTCCATGTATCCGCTAAATATATCGGCGAGGACGTAAGACAGGTTTTATGCCAAAAAATAACATGAGCCTGAGTTCAAAAATAATGCTGCTGTCTTTTTTTCTTGTGCTGGCTGCAATACTGTCCAGTGTAGCGGTTTTTATCGGAAACTTTTCCTCAAAGCTGGAGCAGGAGCTGGGGAACCGGGCCCTGGCTATAGCCCGGACCGTTGCACAAATACCGGAAATCCAATATTATATCGGACAACGTGATGGATACATGCTTATCCAACCCATAGCAGAAAGAATAAGACTTTCAACCCAAACAGAATATATTGTTATTTTGGACATGGATAAAAAGAGGTTTTCTCATCCCTTGCAGGAACGCATCGGGCAGGCGTTTGAAGGAAAAGATGGCGAGCCCGCTTTTGAGTCGGAAGAAGTCGTTTCCAGGGCAACGGGGGTAGCCGGACAGTCAGTTCGAGCTTTTTCACCCATTTATATTGATGAAGGCACTACCCAGGTGGGCGTTGTTTTGGTTGGCATTCTTTCTCCATCCCTGGTTGAGCTGCTAGGGGCCATAGGCAGTGATATTTCTTTTTCCCTCATGGCCGGGTTACTAGCCGGAATTGCGGGCTCCTTTCTTCTGGCTAAAAACATAAAAAAAATCATGTTCGACCTGGAACCTTCGGAGATCGCCCATATGCTGGAAGAAAGAACGGCTGTTTTTCATTCCATTGAAGAAGGACTTATCGCCATAAACGCAGAAAATCAAATCAGCGTAATGAATAATATGGCCAAACGAATTTTTGGGGTACGAGAAAATGCTCTGGGAAAAGACATTACCGAAGTAATTCCCGGATCATGGCTTCCCATGACAGCTAAAACCGGCATCCCGGAATACAACCAGGTCAGGACCATAAACAATACCACTATTCTGGTTAATCGAATTCCCATCTGGGTGCGAGGCCAGGTGGTCGGTGCTGTATCCACCTTTCGCGATAAAACGGAGGTTTACCGGCTGGCGGAAGAACTCACCGGCGTCAAAGATTTCATTGATGCCCTGCGGGTTCAAAATCATGAAACCATTAATAAGCTGCACACCATCGCTGGATTGATCCAACTGGATAAAGAAGAAGAGGCATTAGACTTTATCTTTAAAGAAATTGAAAAACAGCAGGAAATTACCAGCTTTTTAACGGAAAACATCAAGGATTACAGCGTTGCCGGCCTTATCCTGGGCAAATATAACCGGGCTCAGGAGTTGAAAGTGAATTTTGTAATCGACCGTAACAGCCGCCTGCACCGGCTCCCCCGTAATCTGGACAGCAGTGCACTGATTATCATTATCGGGAACATACTGGAAAATGCCTTTGACGCCGTCATCGCAAAACCACAGGCAGACCGTCAGGTTACATTCTCCATCCGTGATGAAGATGAAAAGGATAAGCTCATACTGGACGTTCAGGATACCGGAAAAGGTATAGACCCATCCATTCGATCCGAAATTTTTAAAAAAGGATTTACCACGAAGAACAAAAGTGGACACGGGCTGGGCCTGCCGCTGGTAAAAACGTACGTGGATAATTCCGGTGGAATCATTCGGTTAAACTCCCGGCAGGATAAGGGAACCCGTATCATCATAGAAGTTCCCCTGTAGTAAATCGAAGGAGTGAAGATTGCGTGCAGCAAAAGAATATCACCACCATTATCGTGGAAGACGATCCCATGGTGTTAGAAATAAACAAGCAGTTTGTGGAAAAAGTTGAAGGATTTTCTGTGGTTGGAGTCGCTCAAAGCGGCGAAGATGCCTTAAAACTACTGAAAACTATCAAACCACAGCTGGTCATCCTGGACATTTACCTGCCGGATCTAAGCGGTATTGACGTTTTAAAAGAAATGCGATCAACGGGTTATCCTGCCGATGTGATTATGATTACAGCAGCCCGAGATGCTGAAACCATTAAAGAGGTTTTGCGTTACGGCGCCATAGACTATATTGTCAAGCCTTTTAAGTTCAGCCGCATGCAAAACGCACTGCTTTCCTACCGCATGCTCCGAGCCAGGCTGGAAGAAAAAACGACACTGGATCAGGAAGAGATTGACGCCTTAAAAAAATCCAAATCCGTAGCAAAACCTTTCGAAGAGCTACCCAAGGGTCTCAATGAAGTCACCCTGAGACAGATTTTCCTCTACATGGTTAAGAAAAAAGACAGCCTGTCCGCTGAAGAGGTAGCCGAAGGCGTTGGTATTGCCCGGGTAACGGCCCGGCGCTACCTGGAATACCTGGCCAAGATAGGAAAACTGCAGCTGGAAATTCAGTACGGTTCCGTTGGAAGACCCATTAACCGCTACTACATTGCATAAAAAAACACGGGTGTTAATATGGGAAAAAATGTTTCCTGGTTTATTGTCGTGGCCTTTATTTTCATAGTTCCCCTTTTCTTTCTGGCTATCAGCAACCCGCTCCCGCCGCGGGTTTATGATTATGAGCAGTTTGAAAAAACCGATTACATCGTGATCAAGTTTTCCCATGTGGTTGAAGAGTTAACACCGAAAGGACAGGCAGCTCTTCGATTTGCCGACCTGGTGCACCAACGCACCGGCGGTCGTGTTGAAGTTCAAGTGTACCCCAACTCCCAACTTTACATGGACGGGGAAGAAGTCGAAGCATTAAGAAAAGGAAACGTCCAACTGATCGCACCGGCCACCTCCAAGATGGCTGAGTTCTTCCCTTACCTGCTTCTTTTTGACCTGCCTTTTCTATTTGAAGACTATAAGTCGGTCCACAATTTTATAGACAGTCCAACAGGACAGGAGATTATCGAACGAACCCGGGGAGACGATATGCTGGCCCTGGCCATGTGGGACAATGGGTTTAAGCACATGATTGGCAACCGGGTTTTTACCGGTTCAGCCCACTTTAAGAATGCCAAAATTCGAATGATGCCCTTTAGTGAAGTGCTAAAAAAACAGTTTGAAAAGTTCGGGGCAGAGCCTGTAGCCATGCGTTTCAGTGAAGTTTTTGAGGCTAAAAGAACCGGTCTGATTGACGGTTCCGAAAACACACCCTCCAATATTTACAGTCAAAGGTTTCACACCGTTCACCCAAATGTAACCCTGACAAACCACGGTTATCTGGGCTATATTGTTTTGACCAACGAGACTTTTTGGAAGGAACTGCCCGAGGATATTCGTGATATTTTAGAGCAAACGATGAAAGAAGTAACCCTTTGGGAGCGCGAACAAGCCATCAAGTTCAACGAGCGAGACCTGGTCCGGGTGATTAATGCTCCAGGTGTCCAGGTCAGCAACCTTTCCGAAGCAGAACGCTTGTACTGGAAAGAAACGCTGATGCCGCTCTATGATGAGTTCATGGAAGCGTACGGTGAAGACTACCTGAACAGCGCCATGGAAATCCAACATAGATAACCGGTGATATATGAACACATCAACACCTGAAATCGTCAACCATACTGAAAAACCGTCATACAAGCACAACATGAAAAAAGGGTTGGCCAGGGGATTGCCCATTGTTTTTGGCTACTTTCCCATCGGCTTTGCCTTTGGCATCCTGGCGGCCAACGCCGGTATCAGCCTGCTGGAAACAACCTTGATGTCTGTTTTCGTGTTTGCCGGTTCTGCTCAACTTATTGCTGTCGGGCTTTTTGAAAGCCAGGCAGGTTTGACGGCTATTGCCGTAACCACCTTCCTGGTTAATCTCCGACATCTTTTAATGAGCGCCGCCCTTTCCCCCTATCTCGGTCATTTGAGCCGTTTGCAGCAGGGTCTGTTCTCTTTTCAGCTTACCGACGAGACCTTCGCTGTTCACAGTATGGATTTTAAAAACGAGACCCTTCCTTCCAAGGCCCGCATATTTGCCACCAACATGGTGGCTCACCTGGCCTGGATTCTCAGCAGCTTTTTAGGAGCCTGGGCTGGAAGCCTCTTGACAGGCCTGGATGCCTGGGGATTTGATTATGCCCTGCCTGCTATGTTTATTGCTCTGCTGGTGATGCACCTGAAGGAACGGAAAAAGATCATTATTGCTGTTTTTGCCCTGAGCTTATCAACCGTTTTGTACTGTATAACAGAAGGCCACGGCTACATTATCGCAACAACCCTGGCAGCGGCCACCCTGGGTCTGCTCCTGGAAAAAAGAAAACCTGCAGTAGGCTGTGCTGAGGAACTAGAAATAAAATAAATCATGCGGTTTATGAGCATATCCGGTTTGGAGAGGATTGAAATTCAATGACGCTGCTTGACCCGACAGTCTTGCTTGCTATTACCTTAATGGCACTGACAACCTACCTTCCCCGATTTTTTCCCCTGCTGATCCTTTCCAGGCGAAAACTGCCGGCTCTGCTGGAATGCTGGCTTTCTTACGTGCCGGTTGCCGTGTTGGCCGCTCTCCTTGGTCCGGTGCTCCTGGCCCCGGAAGGATACCTGAACCTGCTCCCTGCATCCAACCTGTATTTCTGGGCGGCAATTCCCTGTTTGATTGCGGCTTTAAACACAAAAAACATGTTCATTACGGTCCTTGTTGGCATGGGAAGCATGGCCTTACTCCGTTTTATCATTTAATAGAAATAATAAAAGGATTTCTATAAAGAAATAATAAAAGAAGAAGGGATTTCAAAAGATATGTTGAATTGTTTAATAAAAACAATTCTGGTATAAACAAACATACTGAAGGAGTGATTGTATTGAAAACGAATGATAATTTAATGGCCGCTTTTGCCGGCGAGTCCCAGGCGAACCGCAAATACCTGGCATTCTCCCAGAAAGCAGAAAAAGAAGGGTACAAAAATATTGCCCGCCTCTTTAAAGCGGTAGCCGAAGCAGAGACCATCCATGCATTAAAACACCTGGAAGTTGCCGGCAAGGTGAAAAGCACCCTGGAAAACCTGGAAACAGCGGTGGAAGGCGAACATTATGAATTTACCACCATGTACCCGGAATTCATCCAGGACGCCAAGAACGAAGACCAGGCCAAAGCGATAAAGTCCTTTGAATTTGCCAATGAAGCAGAAAAAGTCCACGGAAAAACTTTTGAGGAATTAAAAGCGCTGGTAGAAAACGGAAACGACATGGAAGACAAAGAGATCAATCTTTGCCCTGTCTGCGGTTGGGTCGGCGCTGGGGATGCGCCGGAACGCTGCCCCATTTGCAATGCATCCGCCAAAGTATTTCAAAAGTATTAATATAAACCTGTCCTTTTTTCTTCCCTCTTGACGTTTTAAAAGACAGCCTTGCCCTTTTAGGCATGGGCTGTCTTTTTTCGCGTTTGAGGAGAACTGATTAAAAAAAGAACATGAACACAAAGGGAACAACCGATTTTATCGCCAGCAGACGGCAAAGGTGCAGCATGGAAACCCGAAAGGGATCCTTATCGTACTTAATTGCCAAGGTGGTCATTACGGTAAACCCTCCGGGAGCCGCCGCCAAAAAGCTGGTCGGGAAGTCCCAACCAACAAATCGGTGAATGGTAAAAGATACCAGCAGTGAACTTAAAAAGATAAAAACGGTAGATACAATAATAACCACCATTAAGCTTACGGAAAATATGTTATTAAAGGTACCCGGTAAAAAGTTGTCTGATACCATGAGCCCAACCCCCACCAGTAGAAAACCAAATATCCTGGGAGAAGGGGAAACCACAGGAGCGCCGCCCAGTGAGGCCGCTGCAGTAAAAAACATGGCACCAACCATGGCCCCGGCGGGTACGCCTAACAGCATTAAGCATAACCCTCCTGCCGCCGCGATGATCAAAGACAGGGCACTCTTCCCGGCCGAGGAAATCCAGAATAAAGCACGGTGTCTGGAAAAGTTTGTTAGAATAGCTTCGCTTCGTCTTTCTTTCACATGCTGAAAAAACTCTCTCAACTGAAAAAATGCGGTGTTTTGTTGCTCCCTTTTATTTTGCCCGGCATAGGCAGCGTCTTCTTCGCCGTTTTTTTTCATCCACAGGTTCAGCAAAACGGGAAAGGCTACAACGGTTCCAATCATGCGAATGGTTTGAATGATGATGATTACAGCGATATCTGCGTTAGTAGACAGGGCGATCACCGTCATTTCCGGAAGCCCGCCCATGCTTGATGAAAGAATGGCCGTGACGGGGTCCAGGTACGTAAAACGAGAGAGGATGAAGCCCAGGACAAAAACCACGCTTAACGCCCAAAAAACAATGATGGCCGCGGAGGGCGCCATGTTTTTCAATTCCCTAACCGTGTCCCTGGTCACCTTAGAGCCCACGTAAAGGCCCAAAACAATCTGTATAAAGGGCGATACAAAGTCCGGGGACAAAGGCAGCGAAAAGCCCACCACCCTGATAGTACCAACAAAAACTACGGTACCCAACAGGGCAGGAATAGGAAGGCGCAGCAGGGAAAAAAGAAGCCATCCGCAAGAGCCCATCAAAAATAATAAAAGGATATCCAATAAGGTTTCAAGCATCTCGACTCATCCCTCTCCAAAGGAACCCACGGTGATCAAAAAAAACCACCCGGTTGAAAAAAGCCGGGTTGGGAACGCGACGCAAACAAAAACCCGTTGTGATACGACTAACTCTTGAAATATTATAGCATAGATCAAAAAGGTTGAGATCAAAAAAAGGATTTATTATATAATGTTTCTATACTACCCTGAAGGAGTGTTGGCATGGCCGGC
The DNA here is from genome assembly GCA_007120815.1 of Syntrophomonadaceae bacterium. The sequence continues at coordinate 15,065 of SKMY01000164.1, forward strand.
GATAAGAATATTGTCTTAACATCCTGCGGGCATAACTGCGGCGCACGCTGTCTCATCCAGGTACATGTTAACCATGGACGGGTCACCCGGGTATCCGGCAATCAAAAAACACAAGCAGCAGGAAACACTCCCTTTCAAGGCTGTCTTAGGCTGCCTGCTATCAAGGAGAGGCTTTATCACCCCGACCGCCTGAATTACCCGCTTAAACGAACAGGGCCCCGGGGTGAAGGCGTGTTTGCCAGGATATCCTGGGAGGAAGCCACCGGGTTAATTGCCGCAGAATTGAAAAGAATTACAGAAACGTACGGTCCAGAATCCCGGTACGTCCACTACGGTTCAGGAATAAACGGCGTTTTGGCAGAAGGAGAGTTTTTTCGCCGCCTCCTTTCTATTTACGGCGGGGGTTACTTGAATTATGAGGGCTCTTACAGTACCGCTTGTACAAATGTAGCGACAAAATACACATACGGCACCAGCCAAACAGGTAGTTCCAGGGATAACTGGCTGCACTCCCGACTCATCATCCTCTGGGGCCACAACCCCTTGGAAACATCCTTCGGCACTAATACCGTCCATTACCTAAAACAGGCAAAAAAAAAGGGTGCTAAAATTGTCGTGGTTGACCCCAGGTATTCCGACACAGTTATGGCACTGGCCGATGAATGGGTCCCACTTCTCCCAACAACTGATAACGCTCTAATGGACGCCATGGTTTATATCCTGATCAAAGAAAAGCTTTATGATAAATCCTTTGTTGATAAATTCTGCCTCGGGTTTGATGATACCCAGATGCCACCGGGAATTTCTTCAGAACAATCCCTTGCTGCCTACATCCTGGGTTCATATGACGGCATCGTCAAAACACCTGAATGGGCAGAAAAGATAACCCGGGTGCCAGCGGCTAGCATCCGAAAACTGGCTTATGAATACGCAACACTTAAACCCGCTGCACTTATTCAAGGCTGGGGACCCCAGCGTCATGCGTACGGCGAGCAACCTGTGCGTGGGGCAACTGTCCTTGCGGCCATCACTGGTAATATTGGAATTCCCGGTGGATGGGCTTCCGGGAGCGGCCATTGTTTGCACATGAAAAGCCTAAAACTGCCCTATCACAACCCTGTAAAAACAACCATACCCGTTTTTACCTGGTCCCAGGCTGTTGAAAAAGGTCAGAGCATGACCCCGGCTGACGGCCTGAAACATGCTGATTACCTGAAAAGCGGCATTAAGTTTTTGGCCTGCCTGGCAGGAAACGCCCTGATCAATCAGCATTCCGATATCAATAAAACAAAAGCCATTCTAAGAGATGAAAACGCCTGCGAATTTATCCTGGTGTCAGACGAATTTATGACGGCCAGTGCAAAATTCGCTGATCTGCTATTGCCAAGCACCAATTTTTTGGAACGGATTGATATCATTGCCCCCTGGGACCACGAATACCTGATTTTTCAAAACAAGGCCGTGGAGACACAGCATGAATGCAGGACGGGTTATGACTGGATGCAAGATGTTGCAGAAAAGCTAGGCGTTGAAAATGCCTTTACCCTGGGCAGGACGTACGAGGATTGGGCAAGATATATCGTCGAACAGTACAGGAAGATAGATGCCGCTTTTCCATCTTACGAGGAATTTTCTAGAACGGGCATTTACAGTAAAGAGAAAGACAGACCGTTCATAGCCTTCCGCGCGCAAATCGAAGATTTTCCCAACCACCCCTTCCCCACGCCATCGGGCAAGATCGAAATTTTTTCTCCCCGTTTGTATGCCATGAACAACCCCGCAGAAATACCCCCCATACCCAAGTACATTGCCTGCTGGGAAGGTCCCGAGGACCCGTTAAAAGACCGGTACCCTCTCCAGCTCATTGGATGGCACAGCAAAAGAAGCGTACACTCCACCATGGCCAACTCAGACTTGCTGGAAAAAGCCGTCCCCCACTGCCTGTGGATCCATCCAGCGGATGCACACGATAGAAGGTTGGAAGATGGTGAGCGGGTACGCGTTTTTAACCAACGGGGCACACTGGAAATAACAGCCAAGGTAACAACCCGAATCATTCCGGGGGTTGTAGCCATGCCCCAGGGTGCCTGGTACAACCCTGATGCAAACGGCGTTGACCATGGTGGCTGCATTAACACCCTGACAAAATACCATCCCACCCCCCTGGCCCGGGGGAATCCCCAGCACACAAACCGGGTCCAAGTAGAACCTCTTAAGAAATAATCAACTACAACTTTCCAACCTGTCGTTCTGTTAAAAGCATTATTTGGCAGTTGTGGAACATGATGCGTGTTGTTATCGGTTCAGGAGAGTTGTTATAATATTATTTATTCA
>SKMY01000020.1 GCA_007120815.1 Syntrophomonadaceae bacterium
CTGCAAGTTTATCGTATTTTTATAGGATCCTTGACCAGGCCCGTGCGGCGGACGTTAGCTTCTACCCGGAGCTCCACTTTCACCCCCGGGTAAAGTTGATCCCATTTTTCTTCCAGGTTCTTCCACTCATCCGGCATGGTGCGATAAATTAAATTGCCAAACCCGTAAATGTCCGTTTGCAGCTCCTGTTGTGCTTTTTCTAAGGATGCTTCCATGTCGTTACGAACGGCCTGGGCCAGGCGTCGGTCCAGGGATTCGGTGAGTTCCGACTGGACGGAGAGCCACTCTTCATGGCTGGTGGTTTCCTGGATTCGGCCATCCACCACCACATCCACGGTAATGGTCACCTCTCCGTTTTCTATCCTTGCGGATTGCCGCGCCGAGCTTTCAAAAATCTCCACGGTAAAATCTTTCTCCAGGGGGGGAGGGCTATCAATGACATAACTAATCCGCCTTGCCAGGCCAGATATCAACATGAAACCGCGAGTTTCCTTTTCATCCAGCCACCCAATCATACGGTCTTTCCGGAAAGCTGCCAGGCCGCTTAGCCGCAAGGGCTCCTCCTTCGACTTTCCGTTTTCATTTTCCAGTACTTGTATCCGCGGCAGCACCAGTTCCCATCCCGGTTGAGCCAGGCGGATGAAGACGTGTCTCAATCTAATATCAGCTGATTCCGATAATTGTTCAATCGAAAAGCGCAGCATCCGGTTTATACCGCTGGTCGTTATTTCTTCCATGGGAAAATCGGCTTCCGCAGCTTTGCGCACATCCCCGTCAACGACAAACGGGCGGGCAATTAACCTAAACTGGCGCTCCCGGTCCAGGAAATCCAGGATAGGAGCCAATCCTTCACGGGCCAACTCTTCCGAAAAAAACAAGATTTCCACGTGGTGAAAATCTATTTTCCGCGTAGATATTGCGTGTAAATTTTTCCCGGCATCATAAATGCTGCGCCCTGTTGCTTCTCTTACCACGATACTTTGAGTGCCGTTGTTGTTTCCGTTATTGCTGCCATTTCCTTCTCCCCCTCCCACTGCCAGGAAGTTGGCTATAAGGGCAATTATTTTCCATTCCCCGTTGTTTTCCGACTTGTCAAAGGCAGCGCCTACAATCACGGCCAGCTCCTCCGGTTCCCGCCTGTTCCAGCAGCCAGAAAGAGGAAGCATCAAAACCAGGGAAAAAACGAGGACCAACGTCAGTTTATTTTTCACCGCGAGTTTGCCTCCTCTTCTTGCTCCGCCGGATTCTGGCCCAGCAATTTTCGCAGCAGGTACGATGCCCACAGCAGGGTGTAGGGGAAAAGCAGCAGGAATATCCCGTAAAGGCCCAGAATACCGGGATCCTGGAAAGAACGGAATTCGAACATGTTTTCAAAATTATGAATGGTTATGACCACCCAGGTTACGCCCATCGGCAGCAGGAGAAAGCGGTACCCCTTCAGGCCGAAAAGCTTTTCCACTCCCCGCGCTCCGCAGTAAATAAAAACAGAAACGGCAATAAGCAAACCGAATCCCCAGGCAAAGACGGTCAGAATTTCGATACGCTGGAGAAACTGGCTGAGCTCAACGGCACGGATAGCCTTGATCAAGGGGAAAACGGCGCGGCTGCCTTCATTGGGACCCAGAACGGATACCACCATGAAAGCAGTGACAACGACAGTTGCCGAGGCGGCAGCTGTCGCCCATAAAGCCGTTCCCATCACGCGGCGTGGCTGGTTGGCTGTAGGTATCAAAATACCCAGGACCAAAATCAGGGAGCTAAGACCAATGGGGGTAATGCTTCCTTCCAGAACCGGGGAAACCCCCCGGGCCATTACGGGCTGCAGGTTAATAAAATCAGCTTCTACGAACATGGAAGCTATGCTCAAAACGACCATGACCAGGAAAATCATCAACAGCAGATCGGCGAGGCGGGCGATCACTTCAATGCCCGCATAGGCCGCTGCCAGCGACCCTAAAATTATCACCGAAACCAGAAAAACGATGGGGGTTTCATCCAGGAAATTGTTTATGATCATTTCCACGTAGAGGCGCATCTCTATGGAAGCCAGGTGCAGGAAAGACCACAAAATAAGCAGGGTAACCAGGGCACCGCCCACTGTACCAAGCAGTTTCTTGCTAATCTCCACCACGGTCAGGCGAGGAAAGCGGATCCCCAACCCTGCCACCAGCAGCACCATAACAGCTGATCCGACAAAAACAAATAGACCCGATATCCAGGCATCTTGCAGCGCCCCGCCGCTGGTCAGAACCGGCAAGGTGCTTAAAGGGATGGTAGTACGCATTAAAAATAGAATATTAAATAGCTGCCGGTTGGCAATTTTTTCAATCCTCATCTTCATCACCTGCTTCTTTCCGGAAAGAGGGCGGCTTATAGTAGCGTTGTGCCTGGCGGGGGCTTTGGCGCACGGGTTCCTGGAAGCCCGTCAGGCGAGGACGGGTAACCTGCCCCCATTTCCAGAAGCGAAGAATGTTGTCTTTCATATCGTTCCAGATAAATGGCGCAACGGGAGCCATGTACGGAATCCCTAAGGAGCGTAGGGCGCAGAGGTGCACCAATAAAATAAATATCCCGAATTGGAGGCCGAAAAATCCAAAAACAGCACCCAGAATCACAAACAAGAAGCGCAGGAGTCTGCCGCTAATCCCCAGGGCAAAATTTGGCACAGCAAAGGAGGCGATGGCGGTCAGAGCCACCACGATTACCACCGGGGGAGAGACGATACCGGCCTGGATGGCCGCATCTCCCAAAACAAGGGCCCCCACGATACTGATAGCCGGGCCGATAGCCGCCGGCAGTCGGACCCCTGCCTCCCGCAAGATTTCAAAGACGAATTCCATGATCGCCAGTTCAAAAACCAGGGGGAAAGGAATACCTTCGCGGGCGGAGGCAATTCTCAGGAACAGGGTGGTGGGTAAAATCTCCGGGTGAAAGTTTAAAACGGCTACAAAAAATCCCGGTAAAAAGGTGGAAATAGTAATGGCGGATAGACGTAAAAACCGGAGAAAAGTGCCGATGAATACTTTTTCAAAGCTGTCTTCGGGTGCCTGCAGCATGTTGAACAGGGTTACCGGGGCCAGCAGGGTAAAAGGGGACCCGTCGGTAAAAATAGCCACCTGTCCTTCCGCCAGAGAAGCGGTTACCCGGTCGGGTCGCTCCGTGCGCAAAAACAACGGTAAAAATGTGAAGGGCGTATCTTCGATAAATTCTTCTACCTGCCCGCTTTCGATAATAGAGTCTGTATCTATTTGCTGCAGGCGGGTGCGCACCTCTTCCAGCATTTCCTCCCCGGCCAGTCCTTTTATATACACCACGGCTACCTGGGTGCGGCTTAAGCTGCCCAGCCGGAACCCTTCCACCCAGAGCTGTGGAACGCGAAGGCGGCGGCGGATCAGGCTGAGGTTATCGTGGATGCTCTCGTTAAAACTTTCTCGAGGTCCTCGAATGGAGATCTCGGCGTCGGATTCCTCGATGTCCCGCGTTTTCCATCCCGCAGTATCAACAGTCAGGGCGGTAGCGGTGCCTTCCAAAAGCAGGGCGGTGCTCCCCATCAAGACCTGGTCAAAAAGCGCATCCAGGTCTTTTACTTCTGTTACTTCCGGAAAGGGAATTATCTTCTCATTAAGGTAAGAAAGAAGAGAATAGCCCCCGCCGGGAAGTGTATCCCTAAGAGAGTTTCTCAACAGTGCATTTAATAAGACGTCCATGGAAGCCGTATCAACCATACCCTCGATGAAAACAAGTGCCGCGGAACTGTTTTGTGAGCCAATTTTTATTTTCCGCACCTGCAGTCCCAGACTGTTGCCGTGGTATTCCCGGATTAAAGCAATGTTTTGCTCCAGCTTTTTTTGGAGTTTCTCTTTTTGAGTAAGCTCCCGCAGCTGAGATATGTCCAGATTGTTTTGTTTTTTGGTTTTTCCCTTTGGTGGCAGACGTTTTTTTATCCATGATAAAAAAAGCATAATGATTTTTTGCTCCGTCCTCTAATAAGCTTTTCTGGCTTTGCCTTTTCTTGGAATATATTTTTATCATAGACAGGGTTAAATATACCGGGTTAGCATTGATCAATGAATTAACGGATATTTTTCCGCATTATTAATCATAATTTTCCGAGTAAGCACTTATTTATGATTACTTCAATGGTACCTTGGTACCTTCATTAAGTATGCGTTTTTTTTGTGGGGCATTTTTTGTATTTTTGCAGAATGCTCCTCTCGACCTTGCTCAAATCATAAATTTAGGTCATACAATAGGATAAAAGATGAAAGGAAGAGAAAAGAAATGGATCTTTTTGAACAGGCTGCTGCAGCGTCCAGGGAGTACAAGATTCCCGAAAATATCTTTTTTGGGCTAATCAAGGCCGAATCCCACTGGAGACCTCACGCTGTCAACCCCGGGGGTGCCATTGGATTGACACAGGTCATGCCGGCTACCGCACGAAGGATGGGCTATGATCCAGCGGCCCTGGCTGCTGATCCTGCAATGCAGCTCGACGCGGGGGCAAGATATTTAAGAAAGATGTACGACCAGTTCGGAAACTGGCAGCACGCGTTAGCCGCATATAATGCCGGTCCTCATAATGTGCGAAAATATGGCGGTGTGCCGCCTTTTAGAGAGACCAAAAACCATTTACGAAGAGTCATGGAGTACGCCGATGAATACAGGCGTGAAAGAAATGCTGGAGATCTGGATGTGGCACGATAACGCCGCCGGGGTACCTTGGGGATAATTGAGAGACATCCTTACCATTTTTGTTTTAAATCAATGGATTTGGTTATACTTTAAATGTGACAAAACACATTTAAAGGGGTTGATAACATGGAGCAGTTTATGAACATGTTTCAGGATGTCATGGCGCAAATAGGTTTAGCCCAATTATTGAGGGGTTTATTTGCTGGATTAATGTTTGCCAGCGCGTTTATCATATTATTCTACCTTGCCATGGCCATAGGATTATACCGGATGGCCATTAGAAAAGGAGAATCGAACGCCTGGATAGCCTTTATTCCTTTTGTGCAGTTTTACATGGTCGGCCAGCTGCTGGAAACGGTGCGCATAGGCAATACGGAGATTTCCAGGCCAAACTTATCCTACTTGTTTGTAGCCATTGTCCTGGCACCGTTTATTTTGGGCGAAATGGCTATATTCGGTGGTTTGATCGTCTTTTTCAGTCTGATTGCCTATTTTATCGGGTTTCATTACTTGTTTCACAACTACAGCAGGTTTGACGTGGTATTAACGGTGATAAATGTGCTGACATTGGGTCTGGCTTCCGCATTCATTGTGCTGGCCTTAAGCGCCAATGAACCCCTCAAAGAGCCGGCCACATAAGACATTGAGCGATTAGGCGCAA
>SKMY01000114.1 GCA_007120815.1 Syntrophomonadaceae bacterium
ACGACATCTTGAAGACCATCGAGTTCCCCTGGCCCATCGCCGATATCGTGGCCCAGCATCACGAGCGCATGGACGGCTCCGGGTATCCCTTAGGGCTTTCCGGGGAGGAGATTTCCGTGGGGGCGCGGATCCTGGCGGTGGCCGACGTGGTGGATGCCATGGCCTCCCACCGGCCGTACCGACCGGCTCTGGGGGTGGACAAGGCCATGGAGGAGATATTGAGGAAAAGCAAGCAGCACTTTGACCCCGAGGTGGTCGAGGCCTGCTTGAGCTTAGTAGAAGAAAAGGAATTCGTACTGCACGACTGCAATGGAGCCGGGGGGTCATAGGAGGGACGGCTCCCTTTAAACTATGAAGAGGAGGGAACTTGGCTTGGAGCTGAAAGAGTTGCTGAAGCTTGCTTTGGAGAAAGATGCCACAGATATTCACTTGACTGTAAACGCGCCGCCGATTATCCGCGTGGACGGCAACCTGAAACACCTGACGGAGGACAATTTGAAACCGGAAGACACCTTCCGGCTGATGGCAGAGGTGCTGGACGAAGACAAACAGGAGTACTTGAAGAAGGCGGGAGAGCTGGACCTGTCCTTTAGCGTGTCGGGTGTGGGGCGCTTCCGGGTGAACGCCTTTTACCAGCGGGGGACGGTGGGCCTGGCCATCCGGGTGATCAACACCGTGGTGCCGGAAATCGTCACCCTGGGGCTGCCTGACATTGTCAGCAAGATGGCCATGCGGCCCAAGGGGCTGCTGCTGGTGACCGGACCCTCCAACAGCGGGAAAACCACCACCGTGGCGGCACTTATTAACATGCTCAACGAGGAGATGTCCCGCCATATCATTACGTTGGAGGACCCCATTGAATACCTGCACAAGCACAAGAAGAGCATCGTGAACCAGCGGGAGATCGGGCTGGACAGCGCGTCGTTTCCCCAGGCCCTGAAGGCGGCCCTGCGCCAGGACCCCGATGTGATCCTGGTGGGCGAACTGCACGATGCCGAAACGGTATCCATGGTCATGACGGCGGCGGAGACAGGGCACCTGGTCATGTCTACCCTGCACACCCCCGACGTGGTCCAGGCCATCGAACGGCTGGTGGATGTCTTCCCCACGGAGCAGAAGGAGCAGATGCGGGTGCAGCTGGCCAATACCCTGGTGGGGGTGGTGTCCCAGCGGCTGCTGAACCGCAAGGACGGGGAAGGCAAGGTGGCGGCGGTGGAGTTCCTGGCGATTACCCCCAATGTGCGCAGCCTGATCCGGGACGGAAAGATGCAGAATATCAGCAAGATGATGTGTGCGGGCGCGCGAAGCGGGATGCGCAGCCTGGATATGCATATACAGCAGCTGCTGGAGAAAGGGGCTATAAGCGAGGAGGAAGCCCTGGATAACGCCATGGACCGGGCGGTCATGTCCCGGTTTGTGAGCCAGCTGGCCAGCGGCGGGGGCGCTTACAAGCCCGGCGGCGGCAGCGGCGGGTACTACAGGTCCGGTGGTGGAGCCGGTGAAGGGGGCTCCGGCAGGGCCGATGAAGAAAGAGGCAGCGGTATGGGCGGTGAAGGAAGAGGCGGTGGTATGGGCAGTGAGGGAAGAGGCAGCGGAGCCGGCGGCTTTGGCAGGCCCGGCGGCCCCCCCAGTGGCTTTGGCGGCAGCCCCGTAGAAGGCAGCTACGCCGAGGACACCCCGCACGACGACGAATTTTAGCACGGGACGGAATCACGGGGACGGTCCTAATGATTCCAATAACCAGGGGGACGGTTCTCGTGGCCCACCCAGGGTAAACCGCAGGGACGGTTCTCGTGGCCCACCCGGAATCACGGGGACGAATCACGGAGTGAGTCATAGCGAAGAGAATTACAGGACCGGTCCTAATGATTTCATTGTTAAGAAACAACAGAGGTTTAGCACGGACACAGGTTGAGGGATTGAGGTTGAGCCGGTGGAGGGGAGCGTGTGGCGGTGCGGGTGGTGAAGGTGGTCAACGCGACCAGCGCAACGGTAATTTTAGCCGAGGCGGAGCTGGCGGAGAGTTTTGGGCGCCGCTTAAAAGGGCTTTTGGGGCGCAAGGCCCTGGCCCCGGGGCAGGGGATGGTCATTCGACCCTGCCGGTCCATACATACGGTGGGAATGGCCTTTCCTATAGATGTGGGCTTTGTGGATGAGCAGGGCTGCCTGTGCCGGGTTGTTGAAAACCTGCCCCCGGGAAAGCTGGGGGTCGGGGCCCGGGAAGCCCGGTACGTGATTGAGGCCCCGGCGGGCACCTTTGCGGCAGCAGGGGTGCAGGAAGGCGACCGGGTGGCGCTGGAGGTTAATGATGGGGTCAGGTCTTGAATTATCACTTTTTGTTTTGTATTATCTGTAATTACTCAGAACTACTTGTAAGGGAAGCTGCGAGGAGAGTGAAGCTGCGGGGACGGTTATGGCGCTTCCGTAGCGAAGCGGAGGACCGTCTTTTAGGGAAAGCGACAGAACTGTCCCCCTGCTTCACAACGGTGCATGAGGAATCATTGTTACGGTTATTTTATATTGAAGAAAGCGGGTTTAGTTTTCTTCTTGACTCTGTGTTGTGTCGGGTAAGTGCGGTTCGTCATTACCATTACTGTGAAGATGAGGAGGTTTTTGCATATGGCAAGAAAATGGATTGTTATACTGTTGGTCGCAGCCATGTTGTTCAGCTTTGCTGGCGTTATCAGTGCGAAATGGGATGACCATCCCGGGAAGGGGCAAGGGCGTCCCTTTGATATGCCGCCGGGACATCAAAAGCAATTGACAAGAACAGTGACAGAAACGGTATACGATGAAGATGGGTACGCGGTGGGTGAAGTGGTTTATCGAAATGTACGGCATGGCCCGCCTGAACACGTATGGGAAAGATGGAGAAGCAGGGGGGTAGGCCCCAACCTGGATAAAATGGAAGCCAAGTTTATGGAGATTGACAGCAAGAAAGTGGTTGTGAAGGGCAAACCCTTGAAGAGCGATGTATCACCGGTCGTTACGCAGGGAAGGACCCTTGTTCCCATAAGGTCCGTTGCTGAGGCTTTCGGTGCCATGGTGGATTGGGATCAGGGAATGTTCCTGGTGATCATCGATACGGACGATACAACGATTTTGCTCAAGATCGGCGATAATTTATATGCTGTGAACGGTGAAGTCAAAGAAATGGATACCACGGCGTTGCTGTTTAAAGATAGGACAATGGTGCCTCTGCGGTTTGTAGCTGAAGCCCTTGGATACAATGTTCACTACGATGAAGACACTGGAGAAATTACTATTAACTAACACGGAAGACACGGAAGATTAAATCAGTCGGGGTAACCCAGGCAATATTGCAAATTTGCCAGTCGAGTGTCAACATAACTTAAATGACCATACCAAGATGAAACCATGAGCAAGACGAAGCCATGCGGTTGTGCGAACGCACAGGGGACAATAGGGTCAGGTCTTGAATTATCACTTTTTGTTCTGCATTTTCTTATATTTTAAGACCTGACCCCCCACCCCCATCGGTGGACCCCCCATCGGTGACCTGCTTCAGTGCTTCAGCGGAAGGAAAAGCTGTGATCCCGTTGTAAAGCTGTTTTTTCAAGTTGTTCGCTTTTTATATGAATGCGTAACTAAAAAAAACCCCCTGCATCAGGGGTTGTCATTAGCCTAATAATCGAGTGAAATCTTCTACAGTAAGATTTGCATCATTTAATATTTTTCTCAGTAACCCTAGACGAAGCTCGTTGTGATCTGGCACAGTTACCGGAGGCAATTTTCCATTCTTATCCTTTAACCTGATATGGCTACCCTTTTGCCTGACTACTACATATCCAACCTTTTCAAGAGCTTTAATGCAATCCATACCAGAAACTATGGGCATCTTAGAGGTCATCTCTCTAACACCACATTGCCAATAATTATACTGCGAACTGGATTTTCCTCATCATCAGTACACAATTCTATGGCTTCTTTTATATTTCTCAAGGCTTCATCTATTGTATCTCCTTGAGAATAACATCCCTTAAAAACAGGGCAAGATACAACGTAGCCGGTCTCATCCTGTTCAATAATTACAGGATAGCTTTTCACATTAATCACCTCCAAGTTAAATTATACCCCATTTCTTGCTATCTTCACAAGGTCGCATAATTAATCTAACGCGAATAAACCTGTTTGACAAAATTATTAACGAATAATGTTAACGAATAATGGGGTCAGGTCTTGAATTATCACTTTCTGTTCTTCATTTTCTTATATTTCAAGACCTGACCCCACGCCTCCCTGACCCCACGCCTCCTTTGGAAATCTTAATTGAGTAAAATAACCTGAACACCTATGCCAAGAGGAAGCCATGGGATGTTGTGCGAACGCACACACTGTGGGTTCTTTTTCTTTTGTTTCACATGCACCAATCATATATTTTTTAAAAAATATTTTAACTAGAAGCAGGAAAAACATGTTCGATATAGAACATATATACGTATACCCTGCTTTTCTCATTTCAAAGCGGGCCAAAATATGCTAAAATGAAGAAAGGATAAAAACAACTAATGAGCTTAATACAAAACCCTCACGACCGTTTTTTCAAAGAGACCATGACAGATCCGCATATTGCACAGGACTTTTTCACGAACTACCTTCCAGCAGACCTGTTACACGTGATTGACTTGAAAAACCTGGCTTTGGAAAAGGATAGCTTTATTGACCAGGGATTGGAAGAGGCCTATTCCGATCTGTTATATAAAACACATATTCAAGGAAAAGTAGGTTACCTTTATTTTTTGTTTGAACATAAGAGTTATCAAGATCCTGAAACGCCTTTGCAGCTTCTAAAGTACATGGTAAAAATTTGGGAGCAAAAACCGAATAAAAAGAAGGCCGGCGGCTTGCCGGTAATCGTGCCGATCGTAATATACCACGGCGAAACTGCCTGGCGTGCTGGTCAAAACTTTTCCCAACAGTTTGCTGATCTGGATGTGTTTCCGGAACGTATCAAGAAATGCATTCCAGACTATGAGTACATCATTTATGACTTTTCGCCGCTGGGTGATGAAGAGATCAAAGGCGGCGTAATGCTGCGAATATTTCTTGAACTCATTCGTTCTGCTTTCCATAAAGATCCAGCACATTTTATCAACGTAATAATAAAATCAATTCTTGCGTTAAAAGAACTAAAAGGTAAGTCAGGGGCTATCGGTTACCTGGAAACCATAGTTCGCTATATGTTGAGCGCAAGGGGAGATATCGAGTTTGAGGAGGTTAAACGGGAAGTGCAGAAAAAATCTATGGAAGGGAGTGACATTATTATGACCATCGCCGAAAAGCTGATCAAAGAAGG
>SKMY01000139.1 GCA_007120815.1 Syntrophomonadaceae bacterium
AACACCGGGCTTTTCCATACAACGAAAAACATGCTGGTAAAAGAAGGCATTCCTGAAAAAATCCTTGCCCTGGAAAGAGAAGCAACCCTGAACAGGGAACACGCTGAATCCTATCTCTTAAAGGCTGAAGGGCCCTTATCTGAAGATGAAGCCATGAAGTTTTTTTACACAACGGAAGAAAGAGAAGAGATATTCTAAAAACGATAGGAGGTTGTGTTTGTGAATAAATTATTTGGAACAGATGGAGTCAGGGGTGTTGCCAACCTTGAGCTTACCCCGGAAATGGCCTTTCGCATCGGTCGCATCTGTGCCTACCTTTTAAGACAGGATAAAGAAGAACCCTTTGTCGTCATCGGAAAAGATACACGAAAATCCGGCGATATGCTTCAAGGTGCATTGGTTGCCGGCATTTGTTCATCGGGGGCGGATGCACGTTGTGTGGGCGTTGTTTCTACGCCGGCTTTAGCTTATCTAACCAGCGAACTGGGCGCCGCAGCCGGGATCATGATTTCTGCTTCTCATAATCCGATTGAAGACAACGGGTTGAAAATATTTGGATCTTCCGGCTATAAAATCGCCAAAAGCATGGAGGCCGAACTGGAAAAGCTCTATTACGGGGAAGACCAGCTGCCCCGCCCCCAGGCTGGAGAGATCGGCCGGGTTGTGGAAGACAACAATGCGGTTGCTCTTTACATGGATGACCTAAAAAGGATCGCCCCGGATTTAACTGGCCTGCATATTGCCATGGACTGCGGTAACGGTGCCGTTTACCAGCTGGCACCCCAGACATTTGATGCACTGGGCGCCCAAGTTACCCTGCTCAACAACCACCCCAACGGGGTTAACATCAATGTAAAATGCGGGTCCACGGATCCGTCGGCCTTGCAGGAAACGGTTAAAGGAAGCGGGGCGCTGATGGGCCTGGCTTTCGACGGTGATGCCGACCGTCTAATCGCTGTGGATGAAAAAGGCAATATTATAGACGGCGATGTGCTCATGTTAATGTTTTCCCTTTACTTACAGAAGAAAAACCAGCTCAAAAACAATACCATCGTGACAACCGTGATGAGCAACGGCGGCCTGGATGTGGCTGCCGCGCAACACGGCATTCAAGTTGTTCGCACCGCTGTGGGCGACCGTTATGTCCTGGAAAAAATGCTGGAAGGGGGCTACAACCTGGGCGGGGAGCAATCCGGGCATATGATTTTTTCTGACTATGCCACCACCGGTGATGGTTTACTCAGCGCGCTGAAACTGGCGGAACTGATCAAAGAAGAGGGTCGTGCGCTCTCCTCCTACAGTGCATTGATGTCGCGTTTGCCTCAAGTAACTGTAAACTGCCGGGTAAGCCGAAAAGACGGATGGGAAGAGCTTCCTGCTTTCAAGCAGGCGCTGCAGGACATCTATGAGAAAATAGGCCCCCACGGGCGGGTGTTGGTTCGTCCATCAGGCACAGAGCCCTTGATGCGCGTTATGGTTGAGGGCGAAAAAGACGAAGCTTACCTGAAAGACCTTGCCGAAGAGCTTGCAGCCATTCTCAGCCAAGCGCTAAACTAACCGTAAAGGGAGGGCAAGCATGTTTATTCAAATCGTGGACGATTACAAGCAAATGAGCGCCAGGGCGGCCGGTGTTGTGGCCAGCCAGGTTATTCTAAAAAACAATGCCGTGCTGGGGCTTGCCACGGGTTCAACACCCGAAGGCATGTACCACCAACTGGTGGAAATGCACCGGGAAGGAACCGTTGATTTCAGCAAGGTGGTTACTTTTAACCTGGATGAATACCTGGGCCTTTCTCCGGAGCACACTCAAAGCTATCATTATTATATGAAGCACCATCTATTTAACCACATCAATGTTCCCTCGAAAAACATTCACATCCCCCGGGGCCAGACTGAAGACTTGGAAAACATGTGCCTGGAATATGACCAAAAAATTGCCGAAGCCGGCGGCATAGACCTGCAGGTTTTAGGTGTCGGAACCAACGGCCACATCGGGTTTAACGAACCTGGTTCACACTTAAAAATGCAGACACACGTCATCGATCTTACCCGGGACACCATTGAAGCCAACAGCCGGTTCTTTGATACCCCGGAAAACGTACCCCGGCAGGCTGTCACCATGGGAATGGGCTCCATCATGAAAGCCCGAAGAATTATGCTGTTAGCCAGCGGAGCAAAAAAGGCGCCGGTGATCAAGGAGACGGTGAGCGGCAAGATTACCACGGAGGTGCCCGCCTCTTTTCTGCAGCTCCACCCCCGTGTTATCATGATCCTGGACAGGGAAGCCGCCGCGCTGCTGATGGAACCCGATCACAAGCATTACATATCCAAAGCCCTGCGCAGGCATGTTTCTATTCGTGCATAAGAATAAAAAGCAGAAAGCGTTGTTTCTACCAAAGTGAACGATTACAAAGGAGAAACGAGCCATTCATTAAGGATTTTAATTCCAAATAAAGGAATTAAAATCCTTCTTGTTTGGGCGCATTTATTATGCCTGCTTTTTGGGGCGGACACACCTATTTTAGCGCATATATGGGGTCTTTTGGTGCAAGGGTCAGCAAATTATGGTATAGTATAGAAAGAACGACGTTTCCGGCTTCCCCGGTATCGGCTCCGGTTATCTTCGCGGAAAGCGCCCCAGTATCGCGCGAATTATCCCGTAGAAAGAGAGAGCTGCTTTTATGAGCTGTCCCTTTGCGTTAGAAGACGAAAAATACATGAGAATTGCTCTGGCCCAGGCTGAAAAAGCCTACCAGGCGGGAGAAGTCCCTGTGGGGGCCGTCCTGGTGAAGGATGGAGAAATCCTGGCGCAAAACTGTAACCTCCGGGAAACCCTCCACGATGCCACGGCCCATGCGGAGATCTTGACGTTAAGAGAGGCCGGCGAACGCCTGGGCGGGTGGCGCCTTTCTAATACAACGCTTTACGTCACCCTGGAGCCCTGCCCCATGTGCGCCGGGGCTTTGGTGCTGGCCCGGGTTAAACGGCTGGTGTTTGGTGCCTTTGATCCAAAAGGCGGTGCAGCGGGCTCTCTTTACGATATCCCCCGGGATAACCGACTTAATCACCGACTGGACGTGACCGCCGGCGTGCTTGAAACCGAGTGTGCTGCACTGCTAAAAGAATTCTTTCGTGCCAAGCGTTAGATGATGTTTGAAATTAAAAACCAACTTTTTCGGAGGACTCACACATTCCGCTTTCCAGGATGAGGAGTGAGCAGGATGGACAAACAATATGTACTGGCACTGGACCAGGGAACAACCAGCTGCAGGGCCCTCCTTTTCGACAGGGAGGGCAATATTGTCGGGGTGGCCCAGAAAGAATTTTCCCAGATCTACCCCCGGGCGGGTTGGGTAGAGCATAATCCGGAAGAAATCTGGAGCACCCAGTACGGGGTGATTGCTGAACTGGTAGCCAAAACACGCATCAACCCGGGTGAAATTGCCGCCCTTGGTATAACCAATCAGCGGGAAACCACCGTTGTTTGGGACAAACATACGGGCGAACCTGTTTACAACGCCATCGTCTGGCAGTGCCGCCGTACCGCGGATATCTGTGACCGGCTGAAAAGCAAAGGACTGGAAGACACCTTCCGCTCAAAAACCGGGCTGGTGTTGGACGCTTACTTCTCCGGCACCAAGGTAAAATGGATCCTGGACCACGTGGATGGTGCCAGGGCCAAAGCCCTAAAGGGCGACCTGCTGGCCGGCACCATGGACACCTGGCTTATCTGGAAACTAACCGGGGGCCAGTTGCATGTCACCGATTACTCCAACGCCTCTCGTACCTTACTGTTTAATATCAGAAAACTAAATTGGGATGAAGAGCTTTTGAAAGAGCTGGAGGTGCCCGCTCAGATGCTTCCCCGGGTGAAATCATCCAGCCAGGTTCTCGGCTACACCGGTCCGGGGCAATTTTTGGGGCATAAAGTCCCAATTGCCGGTGTGGCCGGGGATCAGCAGGCTGCACTGTTCGGCCAGGTTTGTTTTGAACCCGGCATGGTGAAGAACACGTACGGCACGGGCTGTTTTATGTTAATGAACACCGGCAACCGCCTTTATTCATCAAAAAACGGCCTTCTAACCACCATTGCCTGGGGGATTGACGGCCAGGTGGAATATGCCCTGGAGGGCAGCATTTTCATTGCCGGAGCAGCCATTCAGTGGCTCCGGGACGGCCTGCGGATCCTGGAGGAGTCACCGGATTCCGAGTATTTTGCAGGAAAAGTAGAAGACGCCGGCGGCGTTTACCTGGTGCCCGCCTTTGTGGGGCTGGGCGCTCCGTACTGGGACATGAAAGCCCGGGGTGCCATCCTGGGGCTGACCCGGGGCTCCACTAAAGAACACCTTATCCGGGCCGCCCTGGATTCATTGGCCTACCAGACCCGGGATGTGCTGGGGGCCATGGAAGCCGACTCGGGCATTCAGTTAAAAACCTTGAGGGTTGACGGTGCCGCTGTAGCCAACAACCTGCTCATGCAGTTCCAGGCTGACATCCTGGGAACGGCCGTGGAAAGGCCCCGGGTCATAGAGACTACGGCACTGGGCGCTGCTTACCTGGCCGGCCTGGCCGTGGGTTTTTGGAAAGACAAAAACGAGTTGACCGGCAACTGGCAGCTGGAGCGCCGGTTTGAATGCCGGATGGAGAGCACCCAAAGAGAAAAGCTGTACAGCGGGTGGAAACGGGCTGTGGAACGATCGATGAACTGGGCGGTGGAGGAATAGTTTTCTTAAGGGCCAGAATTGGTCATTATCCATATGCGTGGGAGCGTTCAACATGAAGGGCGGCATAGTCATTTGATGCCGCCCTCAGTGATGAAATGTTACACACATTTTTTAAGCTCTAAATATGTCTGTTGTAAAAAAACTACCGGGTCCTTGCCCAATCCTTGGCTTGTTCCACGGCCTGTATCCACCGCCCGGAGCTGCCTGTCGCCTCAGTGTACGTGTCAACTTGAGGATTTTGCGATTCCAGCATGTCTTCGGCCATGGCTTCCCGGGCTTCATGATAAGGTTCCCAGGGGTATTGTAATATTTGTTATTTTATAATAACTCATATTAAATTGTAGCAGAGGGAAGGGTCGCTGTCAATATTAAAAATGAGAATATTTAAAACTTCACGGCCAACTTACACCTACAGGGAGTTATCATTTCGCTATGTTCTTTACAAAGCAACCCGACTGTTATATAATATCCTTCACATGGAGAGATGGCCGAGTCCGGTTGAAGGCGCACGACTCGAAATCGTGT
>SKMY01000169.1 GCA_007120815.1 Syntrophomonadaceae bacterium
AACTGAGCACCGCATTAGTGGGCTGCCCGTGGTGGATGATGAACGAAAAGTTGTGGGCATGATCAGTGAAGCAGATTTAATTCTCAAGGAAAAAGAAGTCAAGGCGCCGGGCTATACGGAAATATTGGGGGCAGTATTGTACCTGGAAAGCCCGAAGAAGTTTTTTGAAGAGCTCAAGAAAGTCATCGCCTTAAAAGTTGGCGAGTTAATGACGAAAAAGATTCACTGGGTCTATGCTGATGCCACGGTGAACGAGGTCGCAACGATGATGGTTTCCAAGGGAATCAACCGGGTGCCGGTGCTGGATGCTGAAAAGCGCCTGGTAGGCCTTATAACCCGGCAGGATATTATTAAATCAGTTTACCAGGAATAAGCTCTTTTATCCGGGTTCAGTTAACCAATAAACTGCTGTGGATGCAGCAGTTTTTTTTATGTTTCTTGAGAGGATAAGGCGAAATAAACGGAGAGCTGCTGCATAGGGTGTAATGATGAATAAATTTGAAGTTATTGGAGATGGTAAGATCGGTGGAAAAGCGCTTTTCCAACGGGCTCAAGGTTGTTTTGCTGGGAGCAGCGGCCCTGGCGGCATTTTTTTACTGGTTTTCTTCCGGAACGGATGACCCGGAGAAAATAATTGAGAAGGCTGCACGAAAACAAGCCAGGATGTCCAGTTATCACATGCAGCTGGAAATTGTCCTTGACCCCGGAAAATCAGAATGCCGATACGCCGTAAAGGTTTGGTTTGCTAAACCTGACTCTTACCGGGTAGAGGTGACTCCCTGTAATTCAGAGGATCCGGACATTCCCCAGCAAGTTTTTGTCTCCGATGGTATAAAATCATGGGTGTTCAGCCCTGAATTTAATGATTTTATGGCGCTAAACCCCATGTCCCGTCAGGTTCGCCAACCGCCCTTTTTACTTTCGGGATTTTTCGATGAACTGGCACGGGCTGAAAAGAAACAATACCTGGAGATCGATCAGGTAAACGAAACAAAATGTTACCGACTGCAGATTATTCCCGAATTCCCCAGTTTTAATCGCACCAAGGAGGAGGTATGGCTTCATAAAACCTCTCTCACACCGGTTAAAATAGACACCTATGATCGAAACGGCCGGTTGCGTCAGACCATCGAGTTTTACCAGTTTAACAAGGAACCAGAGATTGAAGCGGAATATTTTTCTCCCACAACACGTGATATTTAAAGGACCAATGGAAAAATAACATGACAGGCAAATAGAAAAGAAAAGCGCATGCCCATTTTAGTAACTGGAAAGGTGCGGGGCTTTGAACATTGCTTCGAGCAAAAAAGAGCTGCTGAATAAAATCAATGAAGTGGCTGGAGACGGTCTTGCTGCCGTTGAAGAAATGCTTTTTGATTGTATTTCATCGGATTCCCAAGCCAGGCAGGATATTATCCGGCATGTTTTCAGGCGAGCCGGAAAGCGGCTTCGTCCTGCACTGGTGATAATAACCGGCTCCCTGTACCCTTCAAAGAAAGAAAACGTGCTGAAAGTAGCCACAGCCGTTGAATTGATTCATACAGCTTCGCTGGTCCATGATGACATTATCGATGGGGCTTCCAGGCGGCGAAGCCAGCCCTCGGTAAACGCCTCCTATGGAAACCGGTCCGCTGTGCTGGCGGGGGATTACCTGTTTGCCCGGGCTTTTGAGCTCATCGCCCTTTGCGAACATGTTCAACTGTTTCGTTCCTTTAGCCGCGTTGTGAGCGTCATGTGCGAAGGAGAAATGGAGCAGGCCAGGCACCTTTTTAACCTGGAAAGAACAAAAAAGGAATACCTGCACGATGCGTACCGAAAGACTGCCGCGTTAATGGAAACGTGCTGCGGTGCCGGTGCCAGGCTCTGCGGCCTGGACGCCAGGGCGGTCGAATGCCTGGAGCATTACGGTAAAAACCTGGGAATAGCGTTCCAGATGATCGATGATTTACTGGATATTTCCGGTGATCCTTCGGCCATGGGAAAGCCGGCTAACAGTGATATCAAGGAAGGAAACATGACCCTGCCATATATTTACCTCGCTGAAAGTTATCCCGCAGGGCAGTGGTTCAGGGAAATTATTGAGAGCAAGGATTTTTCAGCCATCAACGCGGTGCTGCTTAATCATTATTCCGGGTTGAATGGTCCGCTAAAAAGGACCTTGATTGATGCCGAAGCCCATGTACAGAAAGCCCGACAAAGCCTTTCTGAACTATCAAGCAAAGACCATTGCCTGGATATGGATGCGCTGGATACGTTGGATTTTCTGGCTGAATATATCCTATCTTCCGCAGCTTCAGCGTTGAACAAAACATAGGTTTATAACGCGTTTGTTTACCTTTCATGCGGGACGTTCTTACTCAAGGGGGGTAATCAAATCATCCCTCTCTTGCGAAGTCCCTGGCACAAGGAACGGAGCAGAAAAATATCTTTTTCCTTCGTAGAGGACAGCAGGGCGTTTGACGTATTGTCAAGCCCCTGCTTTTTTATTTTGGGATCTGAAAGATAAAGGGCCAGAAGGCCTTTTACCGCTGTTCGGTGAAAAGCCGCGTTGTTCAGACAGCCCGCTTGCTCCAGAGCCCTATCAACAAACAGCTTCAGGCGTTCTACCCCGTATGTGCTGGCTGGATAACAGGCAACGAAGTTGAGATCCCCTCCAACCCGGTCTTCCTCCTGGTCAATCATGTAGTCCAGCAGGATATGAAGTCCGCAAATCCAAGGGAAATAGCCCTGGGTCACCTGATTAATCTCTTGATCCGCAACTCGCTCCCGGGAAGCCAGGGCAAAAAGGGCGAACACCCCCAGGGTCGAACCCGCTGCCGCAGCAAACTCGTTCCAGAGCAGGGTACTCCCTAGATGCCCTTTATTGGACAGAAACCATTTTTCCAGAAAGGACTGCCGGTGCTCTTTAGAAAGATGTTTTAACGACTGCAAATCGCAGTATAGTTGGGTGAGAGACATGACCTGCTCCCTGACCCGGGGAAAAGACGGCAATTGTCTTACGCAGTCCTGACAGCGTCTTACCAGGGCCTCCAGGTAACCCCCGTCATTTTTAAACGGGTACAAGTCGTAATAATGAATTTTTTGCGGTAAGTCGGGGTTGACTGCATGCAGCATGGCGGTGTGCAGGCAGCGAAAGGCCTGCTCCCGGGAAACATCCGGCATGTCCCGCCCGGATTCGGGCCAGGCTCCCTCGGGCAAAAGGCGATCGCAGAGATTGTCCAGGTAATCACTAATGGTCTGGAATGAAACGATAAGGGGAATGGTTAGATGCACGGCAGGTGGGTGCAGTAAGGAAAAAACAGCTCCACCCTGGCAGTGAAAGCGCTTGGCGGACATGCTTGCCCTGGCTTGTTGGACCAACGGAGAAGGTGGACACTGCTGCAGAAAAGATTTCCAATGTTTCAATTCCCGTTCAACCTGCGGAAATGTGCTGAATAAATAACGCGAAACAATAAGCCACTGTTTAAGGGGTTTCAACGTTCCACCATTCCAGAATTTATTTCGGTACCCATTGTCAACATTATCGGTACTACAGTCCAGGCTAGAAATTTATATTCTTTTTTCTGCTTGCTCCGACTCCCGGGTTGCCCGTCGTTGCTCAAAGTGCCTGGCCTGTCATCGGCACTACTGTAATGTTTTCC
The DNA here is from genome assembly GCA_007120815.1 of Syntrophomonadaceae bacterium. Next base: position 3,642 of record SKMY01000169.1, read on the forward strand.
TTTCTTCTTCTGGTTTATTCGAAAATGCAGCCCGCCAATTACGCACATTTCGTGTTCTGAATCAATATAATGCAGAAAACTATACTGGAGGGAGGACTTGCCTGATGGTAACCATTGTAAAAAACTCTGGAGAAAAATTACGAACCCGCATGACCAGGCGGGGTTATAGTGATGAAGAATGCAAGAGAGTTCTGGAAACAAAACCACAAGTCGTTATTTTAAAAAAGCGTAGTTTTATAAGCAACAGCTTAAAGGATTCCAGTTACCAAAGCTGCTGAGGATAACAGCTGCCGGCAGTTATGCCGGCTCCATAAGATCATGGTTCTAACGAGCCACACCAGGGGGTGAAAATGGGTTTTTAAACCCGCTTCCCACCCCATGGAGGCGGTCCGTCTTCCCTGTAACGGCGACTTTGTCAAGCGACTGATTTTTTGTAAGAAGCTTAAGAGAGAGGCTGATGCCGACCCGCCGGTGCATGTGCCATCAAAGATGCAGTTGCTGCGAAGCGAGAACCGGGAGGGGATCCGGCCGGCACGGGTGTTGGCCGCCTGGCAACCCGAAGCAGGATGCTTCAGTTCTGCAGGTTGGTTCCCGGAGGGCCGGGCTGAGCAGGTTAATTTGAAGCGAACCTGAGCCGGCGGGTCGGCTTCACCCGCTTGAAGAGGAACCGGAGCCGATACCTGGGAAGCGGAAGCGCCATTTCTATATTAAAGAGGTGAAGGTATGACCAGCGGACAGCAGCGTAATCCGTTTTCCTTTTATCATCGGTTTCATTTTTTCACGTTTAACCTCCCAGAAATCGTTTCAGTAAAAGTTGACCAGGTTGACATAAAAAAAGAAACCGGGAAAGGAAAGTTAAAAAGGATTTGCTGGGGAAGCTACAGCGTGTTAGTTGCTTTTCAGAAAAACAGGGAGCAAGCCGGTTTATGCCAGGTTAAACGGTTTAAGAAAGAGTTCTGTTTTATCCCAGAAATACAAAATAAAGAAGATGGGGATTGGCATGTTTTTGAGCACGCAGCGGACATTAAAACCAGCGTAAAGCCGTTCCCAGGATTTAACACCGTTCCACTTTTTCTATGGGTGCCTTATAAGGTTAATATTGTTGTCAAATGGACCCTCGGTACCGGACAGGTTGAATGTGCTGAAAACAAGTCGGAAAACAGGCTGGAACTGGAAGAAAGGCTCGAAACTGATATAAAAGAAGACAACGAATACCCGGTAAGAGATTTGCTCCAATGTGAATGGGAGGCAGAGAAAAGAAAAGATGAAAGAGTAGACGGTGCTGGGGAAATATCCTCTAAAAAAAATCTCCTGGAAAGAAAACATCGGTATCCTCTTGGAGGACATCAGGCATATCAGGGACAACAGGGGTATACTGAATCCTATCGATTATATTATAAGGAGTTAAAAAAATTTTGGGAAAAACAACCAGGTTTTCGCAAGGAAGATTAACCGTTCTTTAAGGATCGGGTTTGCGAAACAGCCGTCTGAATAAAGATGATTTCTTTTCGTGTTTCTCTTTCTTTAGCCCGGCAAGTTCTCTTTCCAGCTTCATCATTCCTTCCGTCTGCCTGGAGAGCGCCTTGGAAAGCCTGGTAT
>SKMY01000149.1 GCA_007120815.1 Syntrophomonadaceae bacterium
AAACCCTTGCAATAATTTGAAATATTTTTATAGAAATTAATCTGTTAACTTTAAGGTGCGTAACTTCGGTGTTTTTGGCATAGAATTTAACGATATAACACACCGTCCTTGGAGCGGTGTGTTATATCGTTGCCATATTATTTACAGCTTCTGCAGCTCATTAAAGAAGTATGCTCATTTTTTTGCGGCGGAAAAACGAGTATTCACATCATCCCAGTTAACAAGGTTCCACCAGGCCTCGACGAAGGCAGGCCGCTTATTTTGGTACTGAAGGTAATAAGCGTGCTCCCAAAGATCGATAACCAGTAAGGGGGTCACTCCCCACTGGGTTAAGTCCTGGTGTTTTTCCGAAGCGAGAATTTCCAGCTTGTCAAACAGGGGGTTCCAGCAAAGCAGGGCCCATCCAGAGCCTTCAACCGTAATAGCGGCAGCGGAAAACTGCCCTTTAAAGGCATCAAAACCTCCAAAATCGGTTTCAATTTGCTGTGCAATTTCCCCTTTAGCAGGTCCTCCGGCATTGGGAGCCATATTTGTCCAAAAGATGCTGTGCAAAATATGCCCCGATCCGTGAAAAGCCAGTTCCCTTTCCCAGTGCTTGACTAGAGAAAAGTCATTTTTTTCCCGGGCTTCCTTTAGCTTGGCTTCGGCATTGTTCAAGCCGTCAACATAGGCCTTGTGATGGGCGTCGTGGTGCAGGCGCAGGGTTCTTTCTTCGTAGTGGGGCTCGAGAGCATCATAAGCATAAGGTAAATCCGGTAGTTGGTGTTTCATGTGAATACATCCTCCAATCTAATTTCATTATTTCATAATTATATTTCCATTATAACACAAATAATAAAAAAATTAAGCGCCAAATTAATGTTCGGGCGATCAAAAGAAAAAAGGCCGGCATAATAGCCGGTCCTTGCTTTTATAGCAATCTCCAAGTCTGTGCCACTTGTATTTCTAAAAAGAATCACTGTCGTTTTATATCACGATGACGATCGCTGCTTATTCTTTGTTACCACAGTCGTTCCGACCGCCCTGGCAACCACTAATTTTTCTTCTAAAACATCGGCGGAAGAAGCAAAAGGAGAGCCGGTATTTGTAATGTATTTTTTTGCCTCGAATTGCATTTTGCGGGATGTATTGCCCCGCTGAACAATTTCACCCTCTATCTCAAGAAAATCTCCCGCATAAACAGGTTGTAAAACTTCAATGTTCTCATAGCCTACCAGGAGTCCTTCGTCACCGTCGCTCCGTATAGCTAGTTCTGTCGCCACGTCGCCGAAAAGCCCGATCACGTAAGCACCCGGAGCTAACCCCCCGGCATAGTGAACGTCTTTTTCCGAAACCCTCAGCCTTAACTGGGCCTTCAATAAAAGCCCTCCCTTCAAGTTTTTATTAACAATACTGACACTAAAATCATATCGTGTATGAAAAAGATGGTCAAGCCCTATAATTAGTCGACTGCTCCATATTCTCGCAGCAGATCAGCCACTTCGGAATAACCTCCCTAACAGCCCCTTCAAGAGCCGTGAAACCATCTTTATCTTCTAAGTTGACGTCGGCGTTATTTTCCAACAACACCCTAAAAACTTGTTCTGGCCTAGAGAAATCCCAACAATCGGGGAAGTGTTAAAGAAATTGAAGGGAAAAGCGTAACTAAAATAATTAATGGCAGATGCCCCAGGCACATGAGTATTACGGATGGCACAACATACTCTTCAAGCGACAACTTGCCCACTCCACCGGCCATATAAAGCAGTGGTGCAACAGGTGGTGTAACATTTCCCAGGCCCAAAGTTACCCCAACAATCCCTGCAAAATGTAACGGTTCTATTCCTGCTGCAGTTGCAACGGGCAAAAGTGTAATCCCTGCTACAACCGAACCGGACACATCGTCCATCAGCATGCCTATCACGATTAGAAAAACGTTTAAAATGAGCAAAACAAGATAAATATTAAGAACATCTGCAAAAAGGTTAATTAAAGCGCGATGCACACCCGCTTCAAGCATGATACGGCTCAGCATGCCTAACGCAAAAAGCACAAATATAATCGAACCTGAAACCAGGCCTGATTCAAACAAAGATTGAAGCGTATTTTTAACCGTCAAACCCCGGTAAATAAAGAAACCAACAACAAGAGCAAATATGACTGCAGCTGCGGCTGCTTCTGTTGGCGTATAAATGCCCGCATAAATACCGCCCACCACAAAGATCGGCAAAATGATTGCCGGGAATGAGCCAACGGTTGTTTTAGCAATTTTCGTCGTTTGGTCCTTAAAGCTTATTTTAGGGGGCGTCTGCACATTTTTAAACCGTCTAACGGCAAAGGCATTAATAATGACATATAGACCAGCAAGCATAACACCTGGGACTAAGGTGGCTGTAAAACATGCGATAACGGATAGCCGGGTCACTAGAGCAAAGGCGATCATTGGAATAGATGGAGGAATAAGCAACGTTAACATGGATGAAACCGCTACCAGGGATGTTGCATAACTCCGTGGATACCCCTCTTGTTCCATGCGCGGTATCATGATTTTACCTATCGCCCCTATTGCCGAGGCACCACTACCCGATATCGCTCCAAAAAGCATGCATCCTACCACGGTCGTAAACCCTGCCCGGCTTTTCATCCTGGTCAGCACAATATTCACCCAATTTAGAAGTCTGTCTGAAATACCTCCAATTTCCACCAATCCACCGAGCATAATGAACAAAGGAAGGGCTAACAAGGGAAAGCTCATGATATCAACGATACCAAAAGACAAGACCATCCTTGGGTCCATACCGATGTGAAACGTAATGAGAAAAGCACTGACCAGGAAAGCGAATCCGACAGGCACTCCAAATAATAATAACAATATCCCCAGTAGTATAAGCAAAAGAATGACTTCCAATTTTTCATGCCTCCTCTTGATAAACTCTCGGTTATGAAAGCATCTCCAAGGGCGTTCTAAAAACCGTGAAATATACACTTACTGCTGAATGTCAAACGGCGATTGCTCCTTTACTTGACCGGGTCCTCGCAGTAGTGTCAACACAATACCTTCGACACAAAATATAATCGTAAGCACTAAACCAACAATTAAGCTAGCATGGGCATAAGCGTATGTCCAACCTGAAGCAGTAAATACCCTGCCTGCCCCATAGGACCAGGTCGCAAACCGGGTAAAATGCCAAAGCATAAAAAAGCTAACTCCGGCCATAATGAGAAAAGTCAATGTTTTTATCACCATAATGGCTTTTTCGTTCTTGATGAATACCGCATATAACCCACCCGAAATATGATCGCCGCTTCGGGTTATATAGGCCATGCTTAGAAAATAAAACCAGACGGCAACGATTCTAATGAACTCTTCTGCACCATAAATGGGTTTGTTAAAGATGTACCTCATAATGACCTCTGATCCCATTCCAAAAATCATGATAATTGATGCGATAATGACCAGGGTTTCGATGATTCTTATTGCACTATTTTTTTTCATTTGCAGCACCTCCTTTGATTCAAAAAGGTATTGGCAAACCAGATAAAAAGGGGAACTCCCCAACAGGCACCCGGGGTTGGCGGATAGACTCAATCGGTCTTTTAAAAAGGCCATTCCTTCCACCAGGCACCCCGAGCGACTGCTGTAGGAGCTGTTCATTAGATTCATATTTCAGTCAGCAGACTACTTGTTACTCATCTTCTCAATATAAGCCGGGGCGGTGCTAAAGTACTTAACCCCTGGTTAGTCAGCGATCTCAAGGCCAAATTCTTCTGCCTTTTCAAAAAAGATTTTCATCGTTTCCTCGCCCAGGGCCTCTCTAAAGTAATTCCACTCCCCTGCGCGACCTAATGCGGCAAATCTTTCACGTTCTGCCGGGTCAATCGTATATACCTCCATGTAATCCCTACATTGATCCAGCCAGTATTGTTCTTCTTCTTCTGCGACCTCCCATGCCCAATCAAGTGATATATTGATGGCTTCTGTCACAATATCCTGGTCTTCTTGTGACATGCTGTTCCACAAGTCTAAATTCATGTAGTACAACCAGGCTTCAGAGTTGTCATATGTTTGCAGATAGTAATTCAGCGCATCGCGCATTTCGTAGACCTCAATGGAAGGGGCAAAGCTTCTGCCATCAACAACCCCTGTTTGCAGCGCAACAAACGTTTCAGCAAGCGGAATCGGCGTTGCCGCAAAACCGATGGATTCGTAACGCGCGACGCCGGACCTAAAGCCCGGGGTCCGCAATTTTACGCCTTGAGCTTCTTCCACCGTGGTTATTTTTTTGTCTGTAAAGGCCAGGTGACCGAACCCTGTAGGCACAATGCCCAGGAATTTCATGCCGTTATCTTCTGCTATCTCCGCCAACAAAGGCAGTTTCCAGCCATCAGGAGGGAAAAGCGCCTCATAAATTTGGTCCCAACTGTCATACAGAAAACCGATATAAACTAAGTCCCACCTGGGGTCATACGCAGAGTCCGGACAGCTAAATACAATGGCTTGCGACCCCATCATGACATTCTCGATTTGCTCAGGATAATCGCCCAGTTCTGAACCGTAGCGCACGTCAACAGTAATCCTACCGTCCGAAAGCTCGTTAACCTTTTCAGCAAACAAGTCCCCTGCCTTGCTGACAAAATGATCGGGCGGGTAAATGGTACCCATCCGCCAGTTATAGGTAGGACCTTCAGCAGCACCATCACCAGGTTGATCCGCAGGCGCTGGCGCATCGGGTGAACCGCAGCCCACAAAAGCAATTAAACCAATAATCAATACACCGATCGCTACAAACAATAACTTTCTTTTCATTCGACAAACCCCCTGTTTTGAAATAGTAATCTATTTGTTTGGAAAGAATAGCTGAGTCAATAGCCCTTTCACCGTTTACATTAGCCCCTTTGTATAACGTTTACATTTCCCCCTTCTCTTTTCACTGGATACAAATGTCTTTGTGCTATACCTTTCCCTCCTTTCTTAGATAAATAGAGTCGACTTGTATTTACAGTCGACCCGTTTTTTGTTAAATATCAATTTTCATTAACCGTGCGGCATTTTTGTAAAGCAGTTTTTCCACAACGGTATCTTTTAGGCCTACATTGCTAAACTCTTCACCGGCCCGGTCAAATGACATCATGGGCCAATCCGTGCCAAAAAGAACCTGGTCCTGCAACAAGGAATTCATGAACTGGAACATGGGATCCCAGCCGGCTCTTGGATGAGCAATATATTTGGGAGCCATTGCACCAAACTCCATA
>SKMY01000153.1 GCA_007120815.1 Syntrophomonadaceae bacterium
AGATCACCGGGGGGGATTACGCCGAAGTTGAACCGCCCCGCCAAACCAGCAAACCCGAGTTTTTCGTGAAATTGCCCGATGGTAAAAGCCAGGACATTGACAAGTTAAGCAGAGCCACCCGGGAGCAGCTCTTTCTCGCCGTGCGGTTAAGCCGAATTGCCGCCATTAAACCGGGTTTACCCGTTATCCTGGACGATACCCTGGCCAATTTTGATCCCCTGCACACCCGGGAAGCCGTCGCATATATTTCCGAGCTGTCCTGGACGCATCAGGTCTTTGTGTTCACCTGCCATCCCCGGCTCATTGAATGCCTGCACGAATCAGACAGCAGCAGCGTGCAGTACTGGGGATTGAAAAAGGGCAGGTTTACCGGGCCGTATGATCATTGCATGGACGTTTCGGCGCTTCTATTGCAAAAACCCTGAAAAGCCGCGAGTTATCCGGCAGCAGCATGGATACATGACTATTAATTGCCATTTTTATAAACCAGCTGCGGTCTTTCCAGGATGACCTGGGTGTCTGGGGGCACGGATTCCGTCAACCAGACGTTTCCCCCGATAACAGACCGGGCCCCGATAACCGTGTCGCCCCCGAGAATGGTGGCACCGGAGTAGATAATCACGTCATCCTCAATGTCAGGATGGCGCTTTTTGCCCCGGAGCTGTTCACAAACACCCTTGGGAATGGATAAGGCGCCTAAAGTCACACCCTGGTAAATTCGCACGTCATTACCAATGGTTGCGGTTTCCCCGATAACAACACCGGTGCCGTGATCAATCACAAAGCGCTGGCCTATTTGTGCCCCCGGGTGGATGTCGATCCCGGTTTTGCTGTGGGCGTATTCCGTCATGATTCGAGGCAGCATGGGCACGCCGTATTCGTAGAGCACGTGGGCTACCCGGTAAACGGTAATGGCAAAAATTCCTGGATAGCTAAATATAATTTCATCGTAGCTTTTAGCGGCCGGATCCCCATCAAAAGCAGCCTGAACATCCGTTGCCAAAATATCTCGAATAGAAGGCACCCTTTCCAGGACTTTCAGGGAAATATCAAATCCCCGCTGGTTGCACTCCTGGCACGACAGGTCATGACGTAAGCAGTCGTGGCGAATGCTGCTGATGACTTGTTGGGACAGCATGTTAAAAAGCCGGGTTACGCACTGGCCAATATGAAAGCTTAAGTTTACAGGGTCGAGTTTTTCAGAATTAAAATAACCCGGGAATAGAATTTCCATAAACGTATCAATAATATTGATCACAGACTCTTTTGATGGGATGGGTTCGTAATCAACGTGGCTGTTGCATTTCTGCTCATGACAGCTCTCGATAATCTTTTGGGTGATTTCTGGAAGTTTTGTACGATATCTGGCCAGAACTTCCTCAACGGTTTCACAACAAGCGTCTTGGACTTGACGTTGGTCTTCCATATGACGGGCCTCCTGATTTTATTGGATCATCAACCAAGCATCCAAAGGGTCTACTTGTATTATATAAGAACAGCAAGGAAAATGCACGCTGCATCTCACATATTCTAAATCCCTGTGATTTCCTGGCTTATCGGCATGGGCCTGTTAAATTTATCGACCATACTTGGTGAAAGGAAGTGGATTATGGAGGATCGGCTAAAAAAACAGTACCGGTTTTTTCTAAAAGACAGCATAAGAAAAGTGATTGATTTTTCTGCAACGGACCAAAATAAAGGGGTAGAGTGCCCACCGGTAGAAAAACCCCATGAAGCCGGCGCCAAAATTGTGGGTCTCGTTAAGCCCGGCGCCTGGGAAGGCATTCATGGAATTGATCTGACTTCTGCCATAGCGAATCGCAGGAGCAGGCGAGTTTTTTCAAAAGAGCCCATATCCCTGGAAGAAATATCTTTTCTCCTCTGGGCGGTTCAGGGTGTCCGGGGGAGACCGTTTTCGGGTCACGCCTTTCGAACGGTCCCTTCCGCCGGCTGCCGCCATGCCTTTGAAACGTATCTGGCAGTTCTAAATGTTGAAGGCCTGGAGCAGGGAGTATACAGGTATCTTCCCCTGTCCCATCAGCTTGTGCTGGAGTATTCTCCCGATAACCTGCCCGGGAAAATTGTGAAGGCAACGCTGGGCCAGCGCTTTGCTGGAAAATCTGCCGTTACATTCATTTGGACCGCTGTGCCTTACCGGATGGAGTGGCGGTATGGGCTGGCTGCCCACAAAGTCATCGCTATTGACGCCGGCCATGTCTGTCAAAATCTATACCTGGCCTGTGAAGCCATTGGCGCGGGAACATGCGCCATTGCTGCCTATGATCAGGAAGCCGCCGATGCATTGCTCCGCCTGGACGGTGAAGAAGAATTTGTTCTTTACCTGGCACCGGCAGGAAAAACTGGGGAAGACGTGGAATAAAGCATTGGAACGCCCTTATTATTTCCTTTTTTTTTGGAAAGGTGACGTGTTTTAAAGCATAAACTGATCAAACAGGAAAATATATAAGGGTCTATTAAAAAAGAAAGGATGATTGTGACTATGTTGGAACAGCCGAAGGCAGATGTAATGACTAGACTCTTAGCGGCATTGATCGATGGTGTGCTGTCCGGGGCAATTAGTATGATTATTCCCGTTGTAGGCGCCATTATCAGCACAGCGTATTTGTTGATCAAAGATGGTTTGTTTGAAGGGCAGAGCCTGGGTAAAAAGCTCATGAAGCTCCAGGTCATTACCACCAGTGGCGAAAAAGCGGATTTTGCCACCTCAGCAAGAAGAAATGTGATCTTTGCTATTCCTTCTATTATTATGATTATTCCAATACTCGGGTGGGTCATTGCACCGATTCTCGCACTGATTATTTTAATTATTGAGGTGCTCAAGGTGGTCAACGAACCCCAGGGACGCCGGTTGGGGGACAACTGGGCAGGCACCCAGGTTATTCCTTTTGTTGAAGGAACCCAATCTCAAAACATCTCTTAATGCAATAGAAAAGGACTATTACTTCTTTCAATTCATTTTTCAGACGAAACTTAAATGGGACGAAGCGAGGGCATATTTCGCGTCGTCCTTTTTTCAGTAAATACAGGCAAAAAACATACCTGGAAGATGTGGTAAACCGGAGGCGTGCGTTTAGAAATAACCTGGTTTACGGGTTATATGGCGATCCTTTAAAAAGGAAATGTAAGAATAATGAAGAAATAATACTAACATGAACATATCAAAAAAGGGTGGAAAAAATGTGCGGTCGGTTTTCCTTGTTCGATCTCTTAGGCCTGGAAATACGGTTTGAGCTTTCCTTTCTTGATATATTAAAACCGCGTTATAACATTGCGCCCTCCCAGGATATTTTGGCCATAATAAATCATGAGGGCTTACAAGCCGTCTATTTCAAATGGGGACTTATTCCCTTTTGGTCCAAGGATATCTCGTCATCCAAAACACTGATCAATGCCAGGTCTGAGACCGTGGATCAGAAAGCCAGCTTCAAGCAAAGCTTTAAGCGCAGAAGGTGCCTCATCCCGGCCGACGGCTTTTATGAATGGAAAAAAGAAGGAAACAGGAAGCGGCCTTTCCGGTTCACATTGAAAGGCGGCGGCGTCTTTTCATTTGCCGGACTTTGGGAGGGCTGGGCTTCTCCAGAAGGCGAAAGGATTAATTCTTGTGCCATTTTGACCACTTCTGCCAATGCAACGGTAGCACCTATCCACAACCGCATGCCGGTAATCCTATCACGGGAAGGGGAAGATACCTGGCTTGGCGCAGATACAGATATATCGACCCTCAAAAGCCTGTTAGTGCCGTATCCGGCTGAGGGGATGGACGGCTATGAAGTTTCGACACGGGTAAACTCCCCCCGAAATGATGACCCGGATATCATAAAACCCGTGTAACTGCTCTTTAATGGTGTTTCTCTTAATATGAGAAGGAGAAAGGATATGGAACTTATTATCAGCTTGTTAATCGGTATTGGTTTAAGCGCTACATCTGGTTTTCGCCTGTTTCTGCCTTTCCTGGCTATCAGTGCGGCCTCTTTATCAGGCTACCTGGAACTGTCCCCGGCTTTTCAGTGGGTGGGAACGTACCCGGCGCTGACGGTTTTTGCTGTGGCTGCGCTGGTGGAAATCTTGTCCTACTTTTTCCCCTATATTGACAACCTTCTGAGCACGATCAGTATTCCCTTTGCGGTGATTGCCGGTACCGTTATCACCGCATCAGTGCTCGTTGACATGGGCCCTTTACTGACCTGGTCCCTGGCCATTATTGCCGGCGGCGGCGCTTCCCTGACCACAAAAACCACCAGCACGCTGCTTCACACGGGGACCACGGCTGTATCGGGGGGAACGGCGAACCCGGCCGTTTCAGCGGCAGAAACGGTCTACTCGATTATTATGGCTGTCGTATCCATTGTTGCACCGGTGTTCATTATTCTTTTATTTGGCTTCATTATTTGGATAGGTGTCAGGGTTTTCAGAAAAAGAAAGGGCTACCGTTAATTTAGATGGAACGAGGAATAGCCATGCATGACCTGATTGTAATCGGTGGAGGGCCGGCGGGCGCTTCAGCAGCCCAAAAAGCAGCATCCGCGGGTTTACATGTGCTCGTGTTGGAAAAGACGTTTTTCCCCCGGCATAAGCCCTGCGGCGGGGCCCTTTCTGAACGAGCGATTTCTTACATCGATCCCGGTATCCCTGCATCAATCATTGAAAATGAAATATATGGCGCCAGGATTACGTACAAAGGAAATACCGTCGAGGTGTTCAGGGAAGACAGGATCGCCCTGTTAATTTCCAGGGATAAGTTTGATCATTATTTATTGGAGTGCGCTAAAGCTGCCGGAGCGGACGTGAGGTTTGAGAAAGTTATCGACTTTATTGAACAAGATGATTTTGTTTCAGTGCTTGCTAAGCAGGGCAATGAATACCGGGCGAAATACGTGATTGTCGCCGAAGGCGCTCAGGGGAAATTAAAATATAAAATAAAAGGGCGGGATGGAAAGGACCCGTGTGGTTTGGGCCTTGTCACAACGATGGCCCTGGAAAATCCGGGTGGCACCAGGGTTGCTCAAAACCTCATGGAGTTCCAATTCGGCTTCATGCCAACGGGTTATGGCTGGATTTTTCCCCACAAGGTTGAATGCTCTGCAGGAATTTACGGCGTGGCCAGCCAGATGAAAAAGGCAAAACAGACATTTCAGGAGCTTTTTGCCCATATGAACCCTCAAGCTGCCTCGCTGAAAGGCCACATTGTTCCGCTGGGGTGGCCCAAAAAGA
>SKMY01000053.1 GCA_007120815.1 Syntrophomonadaceae bacterium
AAAAAGCTGGTTTACCTGCACGTCAGCTTATTGCAGGAGCATTTAAAACTTATCTATTTGCTGGTGGGGCAGAGCATGGCCCCTCCCCTTATATTCCAGGAAGAGGTCTCCAAGGCCCGCAATAAACTGTTATCCCTCCTGGAGGGGATCATTGCCCACGGGATCGAACAAGGTGAGTTCAGACCCCTGGACCCGGCCCTGGCGGCTCGGGCCTACCTGGGGGGGATCGTATCCTTCCTCCACGACTCTTTGCACGAGGGAGCAGATATGGGGAGCGGAGCGGAAATGAGCGAAAAATTTACCAGCCTCTACTTTGAAGGGTTCAACCCGCGAGAGGAAATGCAAGGAGGGGCTATACGTTGAAAATATGGAAGAAGCACACGACTGCGAAAAATCATACAGCCCCAAAAAATCGCCCAGCAGCTCAGAAGTACATAGCCGCCTTTTTTGTCATGGCGCCCCTTTTTCTACTGACAGCTGCGGGAATAGGCTGCGGTACGGGCAGCGGTCAGGAAGACGCGGTAACTGAAAATGAAAAAACGGCCGTAGAAGTGGAACGGATCAAAAAAGGTGACCTGGAAGAACACGTTGAAATCAGCGGAACCATCGATTCTGATGGCAACGTAACCCTGGTCCCCCAGATAAACGGCACCGTGGGTCGAATTGCCGTCAGCGTCGGAGACCGGGTGGAAAGCGGCCAGGTCCTGGTGGAGTTGGATAACGAGGATGTGGCCACCCAAGTGCGCCAGGCCGAATCCAGGCTGCAGCAAGTGCGCCTCCAGCTGGATACGGCTCGCGAGGTCCAGATGCCCCGGCAGATAGACCGCATGGAAAGCGAACTGGCCCAGCTGATGGAAAGCCTGAAACAGCTGGAGATAACTCATGAAGATGCCATGCGCAGCTATGAACGTACCCGTGAACTCTACCAGGAGGGGATTATTCCCCTGGCGGATTATGAAAAGGTTGAGACTGAAATCAAAAACCTGGAGTCCAGGCAGCGTCAGACTCAGAGCCAGTATGACGCTGCCCTGAGGCAGCTGGATATGGAAAAAGTAAGCCACCAGCGGGAAACGGCCATGCTGGAGGCCCAGCTCCGCGACGCAGAAATCGGGCTGGATGCCGCCCGGCTTACCCTTGAAAAAACCCGCTTGAAAGCGCCCGTTAGCGGCAACGTCTCTTCGGTGATGATCCGCATCGGGCAAGAGATCAATCCTGGTACCCCGGTAGCGACCCTGGTGGATTATGACTCCCTTTACGTGAAAGCCCAGATTACCGAGCGCCAACTGGAACTGGCCTCGGAAGGCGAAGCCGTGGTTATCCAGGTGCCGACCCTGGACCAGGAATACTCCGGTACCGTCCGGGAAATTGCCCTGGCCCCCCAGGAGGGCACCCGCTCCTATCCCATAAAAGCTTACTTCGACACGCCGGTGGAACAGGTACGCATCGGCCAGCACGCCAACCTTCTTTTCCTAACCCAGGAGGCCAGGGAGACCCTGGTCATCCCCCGCCGGGCCGTGATTGAAGAAAACGGTGTTTACTACGCGTTCGTCGTGGAAGACGGCGTGGCCCGGGAGCGCCTCCTGGAACTGGGCATGACCCGGGAAGACGCCGTAGAGGTTCTCTCGGGCCTCACAGAAAACGAACAGCTGATTGTCCGGGGACAGCACTACATTGAAGATGGGGATCCAGTGGATATTGTTGGAGGTGGGAATTCTTGAACCTTTCCAAGCTTGCCATCAGGCGCCCCATCGCCACGTTGATGGCCGTCTGCGTGATTATCATCCTGGGATTCGTCTCCTTTACGGGACTTCCCCTGGATCTGTTCCCGGAATTTGAATTCCCCATTGCCGCCGTGATCACGGAATATGAAGGCGCTGCCCCGGCTGAAGTGGAAAACATGGTCACCCGTCCCCTGGAACAGTCCCTGGCCACCGTCCAGGGTGTTGAGAATATCAGATCCATTTCCCAGGTGGGAATGTCCCTGGTGTTGCTGGAATTCAACTGGGGTATCGACCTGGATATGGCCATGCTGGACGCCCGGGAGAGCATCGACATGGTGCGCGGCTTCCTCCCCGATGATGCCGGCGACCCCCTGGTTTTGAAGGCGGATCCCTCTCTCATGCCCATCGTGCAGCTTTCCCTTTACGGCGACCGGGAAGACTGGGAGCTGCGGCGTATCGCTGAAGACATCGTTGAGCCCCGCCTGGAACGCGTCCACGGCGTGGCTTCGGTAGACGTGGTGGGGGGCCGAACCCGGGAGATCCAGGTTGCGGTAGACCCCCTGCTGCTGGGAAATTACCGACTGTCCCTGGAAGAAGTCACCCGGGCCTTGAGCCAGGAGAATTTCAATATTTCGGCCGGTTCCATCCAGGAAGGCGGACGGGACTACCAGCTGCGGGCAGTCGGCGAATTTTCCAGCCTGCAGGAAATGGAAAACCTGATCGTCAGATCTAATCCCGTTCAAGCTATTTTACTTAAAGATGTGGCCACGGTGGAAGACGGCTTCAGAGATGCCAACCGCATTAACCGTTTCAATGGAGACGCCAGTATCGGGCTTCTGGTCAGCAAGCAGGCCGACGCCAACACGGTACGGGTGTCCTCGGCGGTGGAGAACGCCATGGACAACATTGAGAAGGCACTGCCGGAAGGCGTCCAGATCCGCAAGGTGATGGACCAGGCCGATTTCATCAACGAATCTATTCAGTCCGTATTCGAAGTAGGCGGCATAGGAGCCTTGCTGGCAGGTTTTGTCCTGCTGCTTTTCTTGCGCAGTATCCGAAGCACCCTGGTGGTGGCCCTGGCCATTCCTGTCTCCGTCATCGCCACCTTTGTGTTGATGTACTTTTACGGGCTGACCTTGAACATTGTCTCCCTGGGAGGGCTGGCCCTGGGGATCGGCATCATGGTGGACAGCTCTATCGTGGTACTGGAAAACATCTACCGCTTCCGCCAGGAAGGCAGGGGCATGCGCAAGGCCGCCGGCGACGGTGCCACCCAGGTCGCCGGTGCCATCACCGCGGCCACCCTCACCACGGTCGTAGTCTTCCTTCCCGTGGTCTTTATGGAAGGGTTTGCCTCCCAGATCTTCATGTCCATGGCCCTGACGGTGAGTTTTTCCCTGCTGGCTGCCCTGGCTGTAGCCCTGACCGTGGTGCCGGTGCTTTCCTCCCGGCTGCTGGAACGGGTGATGACAGAAGATGTTGACCGGCAAAAAGAACAGGGAGAAAGTGAAGCAGCAGAAGAGGAAAAAGAGGGACGGACGAAAGATAAATCCAAGAAAAAAGGCCTGCTTTACCGCATGACCGAAGGCTTCCACCGGCTTTACAGCCGCCTGGCATCCTTTTACCGCAGGCTTTTGAACTGGTCCCTGGGAAGACGCAAGCTGATCATGGTATTTTTTGTCTTGAGTTTCCTGGCCAGCTTTGCCCTGGTTCCTTTTATCGGCGCCGAGTTTCTTCCCGATATGGATGAGGGGTATATCAACATACGGGTGGAACTGCCCCAGGGCTCGGTCCTGGAAGACACCGAATACGTGGCAAACCAGGTTCACAATCTGCTAGAGGCCCTCCCCGAGGTGGATTCCATTTACAAGTCCATCGGCGGTGGGGGCGGCATGGAGATGGGATTTGGCGGGGGCGGTAACGCTCACCGGGCCAGCCTGGATATTATTCTAAAGGATTTGCGCGACCGGAACCGCTCCTCCCAGGAAGTTGCCGAAGTAATTAGAGGCCAGGTGACCCGCATCGCCGGGGCGGAGTTTTCCGTTCGCACCGACGGCATAGCCGGCCCCGATATGGCTGGCATGCCCATCGATATTGCCGTGCGCGGAGACGACCTGGCCGAGCTGGAGCGGATCACGGAACAGATTGCCGTGTTGGTGGAGCGGGTCCCCGGGACCCGTGAGGTGGCCACCAGCTTCGACGAAGGCCGCCCCGAACTGAAAGCCGTCGTGGACCGGGAAAAAGCGGCTGATCACGGGCTGGTTTTTGCCCAGGTGGGAAGCGCCCTTCGAACGGCTGTCAGCGGAACCACGGCCACCCGGTACCGCACCGGAACCGAAGAGCTGGACGTGCGGGTCATCCTGCCCGATTCCTACTCCCGTTCCCTGGCCGCCCTGGAAGAGATCACCATAAACTCACCCTACGGCTACCCCGTACCCCTGAAAGAGGTGACCACCTTCCTGGAGGAAGTGGCGCCCATGTCCATAAACCGCTATAACCAGGTGCGCTCCGCTTCGGTGGAGGCCCAGGTGGTCGGGCGCAGCCAGAACGACGTCATGACGGATATCATGGCATTGTTGGAAGGGCTGGAGCTGCCCGAGGGCTACCTCATCGACTACGAGGGCGAGTTCCAGCTGATGCAGGAATCCTTCGAGGACCTGGCCCTGGCCCTGCTCCTGGCCATCATCCTGGTCTACATGATCATGGCTGCCCAATTCGAATCGCTGCTCCACCCCTTTATCATTATGTTCGCCCTGCCCCAAACCTTTACCGGGGTGGCCCTGGCCCTGTTTCTGACAGGGCGGTCCCTCAACGTGGCCTCTTTTATCGGGGTCATCATGCTCTCCGGGATCGTGGTGAACAACGGGATCGTGCTGGTGGATTACATCAACAAGCTGCGTGATCTGGGACGGGACTGCCGGGAAGCCGTCCTGGAGGCCGGTCCTGTCCGCCTGCGCCCCATCATGATGACCACGCTGACCACGGTGCTGGCCATGTTCCCCATGGCCCTGGGCTTCGGCAGCGGTGCGGAACTTCGCGCCCCCATGGCCACGGTGGTTATCGGCGGCCTGCTCTTCTCCACACTGATTACGCTTATCGTAATTCCGGTGGTCTACACCCTGGTGGATGACGTCAAGATATGGGCCAAAAACCGGGTGACGCGCCGCCGCAGCGACGTGCCGGCGGAAAAATAAGGGTCCAGCCCAATACAAAAGAGGAAAAGACAAAGCTTTATCGAACAAATAACGATATGAATGATAGATATAAAAGAGGTGGCTGCCATGGCAACGGCTCACAGCAAAACTAAAACGGGAACGGTAAGCAGAGCCTATCATTTCGTCGCAGAATTTTTCACAACCTTTCGTTGGAGAGAACATGCCCCCGCCCTGGCGGTCATCGCCCTGGCCTCCCTCGTCGTCCTGGTATGCTGGATAGCGGTGTACGTGGTGGATGCACTGGGTGCTTATGAAATGGGGGCCGGGAGGGGTATGTGGTGGCACCTCTTTCGCA
>SKMY01000177.1 GCA_007120815.1 Syntrophomonadaceae bacterium
CCTCGAGACCTGGGATTTACGGTTCCGGAGATAAGAGAACTACTTCCGGATATTGTCCCTGCGGAGAAAAAGACCTTTAATGCCTGCCTGAGTGAAGACTTTTTATACAAAGTAAAAAAGTGTGGAAAAGAACAGTTTTTGGTAGCGGGAATCGAGGCCCATGTTTGTGTTTACCAGACCGTTTCGGGTTTGTTGAAGCACGGATACCAGGTTCACGTGGCCTCTGATGCGGTTTCTTCCCGCACGGCCTGGAACCGGGATAAAGCCCTGGAGAGAATGCGTGAACTGGGGGCTGTCATTACCACCACCGAAATGTCTCTCTTTGAGCTTGTTCAAATCGCAGAAGGGGACCAGTTCAGCCAATTCATCAAGATTATTAAGTGAAGGAACTGAAGAACCGACACCGAAAAAGGCCGTGTGGCAAACATGGCAGAAAAAATCCTGGAGAAACCGACCTGACCCGGTTTCTACCAGTTAGAGATGACCGAAGTGCTATTCAGACTCCGGCAATTTATAGAGGTTGATATCCGGGTCGTTGTTGCACGCCGGGCAGAAAGCCTTAACGTCCCCGCTGCCGCAACCGTGGCACCAGATATCAAAGTGTCGGCAGTCGCTGCAAATGGCCTTCTCGCATCCGTTGCAAAGGGCCACCGCCTCCCTGGCACTACAGACAACACAGGTTACTCCTTCTACACTCTTCATAATCATTGAGTTTGACCTCCTTTAAAAAAACAAAGTCGCTCAAGTTAAAACGTACTGTTCCTTTCTCCTTATCATCATCCACTCATTATTTCTATATTCAATGAATAAAATCCTTTCCCAAAAAGACCTGTTACCAAAAGGAAAATCATGCTATAATTATAATGCTTATTCTTTAACAGAAAGGAGTATTTAAAATGAATTGTAAGTTTCTTATCAAGGACACAAATCAAGCCGATATATACTACTGTTCAAACCAGCACAACCCCGACGGTGCAGGCTCTCCTCCAACTCAGGAAGCGCTTAATAAGTACTGCCTTGCCCAGGAATCCTGGAAAGAATGCTGGATTTACGTGCGTAGTGAAGATACAAAGATGTATTAACCGCTCTAAAGAAGAGCCGGAAAACTACACCCACCCCCGGCTCCTCATACTCATAGAAGAGCTTGCCAATATACCGCCAGGTCTTTACTGGTAAAATAATCGTACCTCTACAACAGCCATGAGGATTGCAGGTGGTTGAAAATAGGCGAACTGGGCCAATATGATTTTTCCCCGGCCGACCGGCCTATTGTTAAGAAACTGCAGGAGGCGTTGGGTTAGTTGGTTTGCTAATTTTTAATATCATCTGCTTAACATGGGCCGGGGTCGTACCACAGCATCCGGATATAATGTTTGCCCCAAGTTCTTTCCACTTTAGAGCGTATTCCGCCATTTTTTCAGGAGTCTCCGGGTAAACCGTATTCCCTTTTACAAATTCAGGCGTTCCCGCATTGGGCATGGCTACCACTGCCCCGTCAAATGTTTTTCGAATGTTTCCCAGAAGTTCTGTCGTTTCTTTCAGGTTTAACCCACCGCAGTTTACACCGAAGCCGTCCAGGTGCAAATTCTTTGCGAACCGTGCTGCTTCGACGGGATCTATGCCCATTAGAGTTCGGTACCCTTTAAACCGGGTACGAGCGAAAGCCATGGTTGCCACGATAGGAAGAGGGCTGCTGTCCCGTATGGCACGGACAGCCAACTCTATTTCTTTCAGACAGGCCATGGTAAAAATCCAAATAAAATCAACACCCCCGCTGTAAAGGGCTGCGGTTTGTACTTTATAGCTTTCATAAACCCGGTTATGCTCAAGCTCACCATAGGGAACCAAGAATTGACCAATGCTTAACGAAACAGGCTGTAAATCGCCGGCAGTGTAACAGCGGTCTTTGGCGATTTCTTTTGCGTAATGAGCCAGGCCCTGACAAATGTCTCCACTTTGAATGGATGCCTTGGTTTTTTCCAGAATTAAGGGATTGGCTTCGCAGGTGTTTGCAAAAAGAATATCGCACCCGATATCCTTCCATTCTTGCAAGGCCTGCTGGAATTGAGACCGGTGTTTAAAGCACCAGACGGAAGCATTGTCTTCTAGCTTGATTAATCCCTGGCGGTGGAGATTGGTCCCCACAGGTCCCATGGATATCAGATGGTTTTTTGACAGGGCTTCCATGAAAGGGATCATTGATTTATCCTTTCAGTTTAATACGGCATGGGAAAAATCCTGTTGAAAAGCAAAAACATAAAGGGGATAGAGACGATAGAAAATACAAAGCTTCCCAGCAGGTACTGGTTAGCCAAAGAAACATTTCCTCCGGCTCTCGCCACCTGAATGGGAACACCGGTAATGGGGGGCACTGCGCTTTGTAGAAAAATGATAAGCGCGATGTGGTAGGCCGGTTGGACCAGGAAGAGCAGGCCTATAAAGATCAGGGGGAAGAGAATGTTTTTCACGGCAACGAACTTGAGCACCTCCCAGAAAAAAACGTCCCCTTTCTTTTGAAAGTCAATATACAGGCTGCCCCCGAGAATGATCATGATCAGGGGCAGGGTCATTGCGCCTAACATATTGAAAATGTTCACAAAAAAGCTGGGGAGATATTTTGCCGCACCGGACAACACAATGCCCATGGCCAAAAAAGTAGATACCAGCACCGGGTTTATGATGCGCTGTAAGTTTAGGGTCTGCTGTTGGTTTTCTTCGGAGTGGCCAAAAAAGAAATGGTACGTGCTGAAGAAAAGCACGGGATGAAAAATGATAAAGATAAAGAGCTGTGCCAGGTAAGGGGACCCGGGGCCGAAAAGCCCGGCGATGATAATAATGGGGAAAAAAAGCCCGTTTTGGAAAAAAAGGCTGATGGCAAATTCGCTTCGGAAGGTCTTTCGAGCCAGCAACCGGAAGAGCAGGGTGAGTACCAGTGCGATAGCCGCAAACAGCAGCCACCAGAGGGGAAGCTGCCACCATCCGGGAGTCCTTTGAGGGTCAAAGTCCAATATGATACCGGCGAAAATAACACTGGGCAGAGCAATATCAATAGCCAACCGTGAAAGCACAGCAATCACATTTTCCGGGATAATACCTCTCCTGAGAACCCAGAATCCAAGCACTCCAATGCCGATAAGGGTTAAAATTGATTGAAAAACCACGTTAAACAGGTGCAATGATCTAGTACCCTCCCGTTCAGGAGAAAAAAAGCAGATACCCGAAAGATAGGCTTGTCCACAGAAAAATAGGCTTTTTTTATAATCTCTTGATTATTATTAGATTATATCACAGGGGTCTTTAAAGGCAATAGGGCACACGAGCATATTGACAACCTGCGAGTTCGTGGATTCTTCAGTTGTGATGTGCTTTAACATGCAAAAATACACTAACCGCCCGGCGGAAGCTTGGACTTAAGCCGAAGGGCTTTTCGCGAAGAAAATCACGGCCTATGCCGGGAAGGAAACGCCATTTTTGGTTAAACAGGCCGTTTATAACCTTCTCGTTGTGCCAGTACATCAAGATACCTTGTTTCAATATCTTCTACATTTAAAAGTTGCGCTTTTTCTAAGGTTTCTCCCACAACAGTTTTCAGGTATCTTTTACAGTTTTCACAGACATGAATCTGACGGGATCGATCATCATCAACGTAGAAATAACGCAGCTTTTTAAAGTTGTTGTTGTCACAAAAGGGGCATTCCAGCCGGGGAAAATACCATTCCGCGTGGCAGAGCCAGCAAAAAAGAATCCTTGTTTGATCGGTAGTCCTGTGCCTGGCAATAGTAGAATTTTGAGAGCATATTGGACAATAGCCCTGGCGCCAGAGAGAAAAATCGTTTACCTCCCTAACATTTTCCATGTACATGCTGTAAAAAGGGGTTAAGCTCATATAGATGATGAAAGCGATAACTTCGTTATTGAGCCCACTTCTTTGGTCCAGCTCTTTTTCCGATATGTATTTCTGCAGCTCTACTTTGTTCAATAAGGCGATGTCTTCAAAAAATTTATCGAAATTATCCGCATGGAACACCATGTCGTCAGGGAGCGTTAAAAGGGTATCCGGTGCTTCAGGAGTTGCATCCTTAATTGTTTTGCAGACATCTCTCTGAATCTCAGTAAAAACCACGCTATCTAAGTTCATCTTTCTTTTCCTGAATAATGAGTTTCCATTCCTGAAGCATTCGTTTATCTGTTCATTATCGAGGACATTTACGTTATTAATATTGCTCAAATGATTAAACTGAACATCAATAATCTTTTTATATGCCTGTTCCACATCGGAAAGTTCCAGGCTATCCTCCAAGAGAATATTTTCTGCATATTCAAGGATTGCAGGGTTTTCCTTTAATGTGCATCCCAGACGGGCAACAAAGCTTGCAGTGACCATGGTTCCAGAAAACCACCACAAGAAATTTCTACGAGATAAATTCACTGAAAATCACCCCAAAGAAAAATATTTACCCCCGGTGCTTAAAATATAAGAGCCTATCTATTAATTAAATTGCTTTTCTGCTCTAAATTATTATACTATACTATATACGTCATGACAATAAGTAATAATAAATAAATGTTACTAATAGAGGATTGTACGATCAAGTGAAGTTTTAGAGGAAGTATTGGTAGTGCCTTACATAGAACGGAAGCGGGTAAGGAAAACGCATTTCTATCCAGTACTAAAGGGCCGTGTGATGGTTAGTATGGGCCTGCTGCGGGTGGCGGGCGGATGGCTGATCTGCCGGAAGCGCTCATCCAGAAATGAGGGCCTGGACAGTTGATTGATAGACGGTGGGGAAAGGAAGAGAAGCCAACTCTTTAGCCGATGCCCAACGGAATATATGGTCCCGGGGAAGCTCACCGTTTAATTCGCCCCAGTGAAGGGACACTTTCCACTGCAGGTGGCTGAACGTGTGGCGCAAGTCTGCAATTTTCTCATTTAAAGTGACCTGTTCCGGCAAAAGAACACCAGGTGATAGGGTAGGAAATTCCCAAAGCCCGCCAAGGAGTCCTTTCCGTGGCCTTTGTCGAACCAGGTAGGTTTTCCCACGCTTAACGATGACGGCAACGATTTCCTTGTGGGGCAGCTTTTTCTGCTTCTTTTTTTTAGGGATTTCCCGGGTTTTATTTCTTTTCAAAGCCAGGCAATAGCCCTCCAGGGGACATAAACTGCAGGAGGGAAGACGGGGAGTGCAGATGGAGGCTCCCAGGTCCATTAAGGCCTGGTTGA
>SKMY01000209.1 GCA_007120815.1 Syntrophomonadaceae bacterium
GAAGCAACCTTTTATATCTACTATCCCAATCCCTTCAGGCAGCCGGAATACATCGAAAAAAAGTTGAACTACCTGGTTGAGCGGGGCTTTGAAATCGGCAACCATACGTACAGCCATGCCAACCTGTCCCGGCTGACCCGGGAAGAGGTACAAAAAGAGCTGGCCATGCACGTGAAAAGCACCCAGGCGTATTTGCCCGGTTACCCGGTGAACTCCCTGGCCCTTACGTACGGGATTTTCCCCCAGGACCCCCAGCTGGCCGTCCAGGGAAGCTACCAGGACACCAGCTACTATCACGAAGCCGTGCTGTTAGTTGGCGCCAACCCTGCTCCTTCACCCTATCACAAAAATTTTACTCCCTCCCGGCTTCCCCGCATCCGGGGCAGCGAAATGAACACCGACGGGGTGGGGCTGTACGATTGGCTGGAGGTGCTGGAAAACAACCCCCACCGCCGCTATGTCAGCGACGGTGACTCCCGGACTGTAACCGCTCCCGAGTCACTCAAAGACCGGCTGGACCAGGAACGGGCGGCGGATCTCATTGTGCGCTTTTATGAAAACCAGGAGTGAGGTGACAGGGAGACTGTTCACCTCTTTTTCTCCCTCTATCAATCCCCTGTACCCCTTCGCTTTAGCGGGCTTTGACTTTAACCGCCATTTCTTTTCCAAAGTTAAAGCACTGTTTGAGTTCCTCTTCGTTGGGGGCCCACTTGATTTTCAATGCCTCCATGGCACGCTCAATCTTGGCCTTGGACAATTTTTCTTCAATGGATTCTACGGCTCCACTGCTCCACCCGTAAGAACCAAAGGCTGCGCCCAACTTGTTACCAGGTTTTAGGGCCACGATTTCATCAAGCAGCGGCGCCAGGGTGGGCAAAAAATCCTTGTGTATGGTTGAAGAACCCAAAATCACGGCCGAACCCTCCAGGATTTCTTTTATGATATCGTTGTGATCAGAAAGGGGCAGCCTGAAAAGCTGTGCCTCTACACCTTCAGACTGAATACCTTCTATAATAGCGAAGGCCATCTTTTCTGTGCTGTGCCACATGGTGTCGTACGCAACAACAATTTTCTCCCGCCCTTTACCCGAGGCCCATTTTACGTATTCTTCTATGATCATGCCAATATCTTTTCTCCAGATAATGCCATGGCTGGGTGCAATCATGTTTATAGGGATATTCATCCCTTTAAGTTCCTCAATTTTTCTAAGTACCAGTTTGCCAAAGGGGTAAAGGATATTGGCGTAATATTTTGCAGCTTCTTCCATGACAATATTCAGGTCAACTTCGTCGTCAAAGCGCTTGGAGGATGCATAGTGCTGACCAAAGGCGTCATTGGGCATTAAAAGGCCGTCTTCTTTAACGTAAGTGAACATGCTGTCAGGCCAGTGCAGCATGGGAGCTTCAATAAATGTCAGGGTCCTTTTTCCCAGGGAAAGCTCGGTCCCTGACTTGACCACCTGGATATCCCAGTCCTTTTGAAAGTGCTTCTTCAGCCCTTCTTCACATCGGGGTGAACAAAAAACCGTTGCCCCGGGCGCTTGCTCCATGACTTTTGGCAGGCTGCCGGAATGGTCCGATTCCAGGTGATTGCATATCACATAATCAATTTTTGAAGGATCAATGACTTCGCTGATATTTTTGAGTAGATCCTCTGCAAAGGGTGTGTACACCGTATCTACAAGCGTTACTTTTTCATCGATAATCAGGTACGCATTGTAGGTTGTGCCGCGGTGTGTTGATAAAGAGTAACCGTGGAAATAACGCAGGTTCCAGTCGACAATTCCTACCCAGTAAATGCCATCCATTAGTTGTACTGCTCCCATAAAAATCCCTCCTGATCATTATTCGTAATTGTAACTGCTCAGCCCTTTTATTGTTCCGCTCACGCTGCGAAGCAGGGGGACAGCTCTATGCAGTTACAGTAATTATAACACAGGTTATTGAATCGTAAAACAAGGAATTATTATTGACTGACAGTCATTTAATCATGATTTAGTCACGCATGTTCCGCAACTGCGGCGTTTTGATGACGAAAAATGGAAAATAAGGGGGGAGGCGGGCAAAAACATTGGAGAGAATTGCGCTGAATCAAGTCATTTTACGCACCTTTTAGCAGGGGCAGGTTGGCACACTTCTTGGGTTTCAGGACGAGGGCAGACGATAAAAAGGCGTGCTGCCCTCGATGACTTTGGGAAAACTGCCACGGGCGTGGAAATTAGTCATCTTCACCCCGGGTAATTAGTCATCTTCACCGGGTAATTGTGCTATAATAACATTAAGGGCATGTTAATCAATTACACGGGGAGGGTAAACAAGTGGATTATTTCCCCCTGACGCTGGCCCTGATTCTGTTCGTTTTAGGCATCATCGGGACCCTTTTGCCTGTGATGCCCGGCCCCATACTGATCTGGCTTGGCATGCTGGTTTACGGGCTTTTAACAGGATTTGAAAACCTGCCCCTGGGCTTTTTTATCCTGCAGGCCCTGGCGGCCCTGCTTGTTATGGCTGTAGATTACGTGGCAACTGCAGTGGGCACAAAAAAATTCGGCGGCTCAAAAGTATCCATGTGGGGAGCCGTAATCGGGCTATTTGCTGGCATCATCGTCCTGGGGCCCCTCGGTATCGTCTTCGGGCCTTTTTTAGGCGCCCTGGTTGGGGAAATGCTCTCAGGCCTCCCCCCAGATAAAGCAATACGCTCCAGCATAGGCGCGCTGGTTGGCCTCCTGGGGGGTCTGTTCATTAAACTGGCTATTGAAGCCGTGATGATTTACTGGTTTTTCAGAGTTCTGTTAACTGCTTAAAGACAAAAGAAAACGGCCCGCAATAAAAGCGGCCCTTTTTTTCTTTTTTCCCTCTTACCGGATGGAGGATTTAAATTAGTTTAAGCGCTCTTCCTCTTGCCGGGCAATGTCTTCATGAAAAGCCGCATCAAGACTGGCAGCTATCACCAGGGAATTGTCCTCAATAAGGGTATCGATCTCCTTGGGGGTAACGATAAGGTCACCGGAGAATGGCTGCAGTACATCCCGAATAATATCCCGTTTTTCGTTCCAATCCATTTTCTGAACCGCCCCCGCAAATACATTGCCCTGGGGAGATTCCCGTTTCATGGCCTCTGCCAGCTTATTCATGCTATCCCCGACTATGGTTACAGCGTCCACCACGGTAGGAATGCCGATAGCGTAGACAGGCACCCCCATGGTCTCCCGGTTAATGCCCAACCGACGGTTGCCTACCCCCGATCCGGGAACAACCCCTGTGTCGGCAACCTGGATGGTGGTATGCAGGCGGTGCATGCGGTGGGCGGCCAGGGCATCGATAGCAACGATCATATCCGGCTGCACGTGCTCGGCGATCCCCCGGATAATCTCACCTGTCTCAATCCCCGTTATTCCCAGCACACCGGGTGCCACGGCGCAAACCGAACGGTAGCCGTCTCCCAGTATCTCGGGCTTCATTTTCATGATATGGCGGGAAACAAATAACTCTTTTACCACCCGGGGGCCCAGGGCATCGGGTGTTACGTTCCAATTTCCCAGTCCGATGACCAAAATACTTTGCTGCCCGTTTAAGCCCATAATTTTCCGGAGTTCTTTATAGAACATGAGGATAACCTTATCCTGCAGGGCTGCATTTTTTTGACGAAGACCGGGCACCTCCAGGGTCAGGTAGTTCCCCATGTCTTTGCCCATCTTCGCCGCGCCTTCAGGCGTTGTGATGGATACCCGGTTTATGGTTACTTCTTCATCGCCCCCCTTCTCCACCTGCACTCCCGAGATCTCTTCTTGCTCCGTCACCACCTCGTGAGCTTCCAGGGCCAGGTCCGTCCGGATGTTAAACCCGGGAATATACCCCAACTTTGAATCTTCTTTTAGTTCAGAAAAACTAAACACCATCTTTCACCCGGTAATTACCGGAATTCCCTCCTTTATCGTTAAGCGAATATCGTTTCAGAAGCGAGTGTCGTTAAGCGAACCGTCCACTCGCATTTCCTTTTTAGGTTATCCGAAAATAAAGCGGGTATTCAATAGTATAGAAAAGAATGGCGTTTCCGTTTCCCAAGTATCGGCTCCGGTCATCTTCGCTTAAAAGCGCCGGGTTCACTCCTGGTCCGATTTTTTTCCATAGCCCCCTCCTCCCGGCGTTTCAATGATCAGGATATCCCCTGGGCGGGCGTTAAAAACAGCGGCCCACGCCAGGTCTATTTCCCGGCCGTCGGCATTGATGAGAAGGTTGCGGCCCTTTTTGCCCGGCCGGCCACCTTCTAGCCCGTAAGGCGCATAATTCCGCCTTCCCGTAAGCAGGGAAACATCCAGGGGTTCCAGGAAAAGGATCTCCCGGATGATCCCGTCTCCACCAGAAAAGCGGCCGCTCCCCCCGGAACCCCTGCGCACGGAAAAGCGATTAATCCTTACCGGGTAGCGGGCTTCCACAACCTCGGGATCGGTAATTCGGGTGTTGGTCATGTGGGTGTGAACGGCGGAGGCTCCGTGGAAGCCTTCCCCCGCACCGGCTCCGCCGCCAATGGTCTCATAATAGGACAGGGCTGCCTGTTTGCCATGGCTTTTCCGACCAAAAGAGATGTTGTTCATGGTTCCCTGGCTGGCCGCTGCAACCTTTAATGCACCGAAAACGGCGTCCACTATCCGCTGAGAAGTCTCCACGTTACCGCCGGATACTGCGGCAGACTTTTCGGGGTTATGGAAAACCGGAGGCCTCAGGAGGCAGTTCTCCGGCAGGATAATCGAGATGGGCTTTAAGACCCCGGCGTTTAGGGGAATGTCTTCTTCCATCAGGCAGCGGAAACAGTAAAGCACAGCACTGGATACGATGGCCGGGTTTGCATTCAGGCTGCCTTCCACGACACCGCCGGTTCCCTGGAAATCAACCGTTACTTTCCCCTTATCTGTACCCATGTCCCGGAAGTGAGTGATCCTAATGTTTACCACAACAGGCGAACCGTCCTCCAGGTAATCCCGGAAGGAATACTCGCCCGGCGGAATTTTTAACAACGCCCGGTGCATCATGTTTTCCGCGGCATCCTGGATATGGCCCATGTAGTTTTGAACCTGTTCCAAACCGTAACGGCTGACCAGTTCCAGCAGGCGGGCAACACCTGTCTGGTTGGCTGCCACCTGGGCATGGATGTCTGCCATGTTGTCCGTTAGAGCTCGAGTCGGGTAGCGGGCTCCCCGGAGCAATTCTGTGAGTTTTTCTTCGCTGGCCCGGTCATCGCTGACAAAGGGAAACGCCTTGATAAGCACCCCTTCTTCCGCCAGGTTTCGGGCAAAAGGCGGCATGGAGCCCGGAGTAATACCGCCTATTTCCGCATGATGGGCCCGGTTAGCGGCGAAAAAAAGCAGTTTCCCTTTCACATCAAAAACCGGGGTAACCAGGGTGACATCAGGCAGGTGACTTCCACCGTTGAATGGATCGTTGGTAATGTATACCTGGCCGGGCTGCATATCTGGGAACGTTTCAATAATATATTTCACGGAAGCCGGCATGGCCCCCAGGTGTACCGGTATGTGCGGCGCATTGGCTACCAGTTCGCCCTGGGCCGTGAAGATGGCGCAGCTGAAATCCAGGCGCTCTTTTACGTTGGTGGAAAGGGCTGTTTTTTGCAGGGTAGCACCCATTTGCCCGGCAATAGAAGAAAAGGTGTTGTTGAAGAGTTCCAGGGTAATCAGATCTACATCTTCCGTTGTTTTTTCCCCGGGGCCTTTTATTATTTTTGCGGCCGTGTCCTGCAAAATAATATTATTTAGACTGCTTACCCGGGCTTCCCAGCCGGAATCGATTACCAGGGTGCTTCCTTCTTCAATCACCAGGGCGGGGCCAACGATCCGGTCTCCGGGGAGCAGTTTTTCACGCCTGTGGATACCGGCAGTACACCAGCTGTCTGCCGCGTAAAATCGGCTCTTCCCTTCGGGCAGGGGCCAGCGCTCCTCCACGGCGGAAATAGCAGGCCGGGGCTTTTCTGTCTCGCCGATCATTTCCACCCGGGCCACGTGAATGTCAACATCCCGGTCGGGATAGATGAAACCATATTGACGACGGTGATGCTCCTCAAAGGCTTTTTTGTAATTTCCATCTCGGGGTAACGGCACCGTTATTGTCGATTCCTGTCCCCTGTATCGCAGGTCCAGCATCCGGCGTGGAGTCAGAAGGCGCTCTTCCGAGACCCCTTCACCGCAAATTTCTTCTCGTAACCGGCGTTCCATCTCCTGGAAAACGCTTTCCAGGCTGTCTAACGCATTCTTGCTGTAGGTCGTTCCCACGGCCTGCTCAGAAAATCTTTTGATATCGGCCATTCCCATGCCGTAAGCGCTCAAGATGCTCCCGTAAGGGTGAAGTAAAATTTTTTTGATCCCCAGTTCCCGGGCAATGGAGCAGGCGTGCTGTGGACCGGCCCCGCCAAAAGCAACCAGCACGTAATCGCGCACATCGTAACCCCTCGCCACGGAAATTTTTTTTATGGCAGCGGCGATGGTGCTGTTGGCAATACGGAAAAACCCTTCGGCCAGCGTTTCCCGGGTATAAGTAAACCCCAGGGAACTCATCCGGGAAATAATTTCGTCCAGGCGGTTTTCCACGGCATTCATGGCCAGGGGAAAAGCGAAATAATCCTGGAGGACCCGCCCCAGGTAAAGATTGATGTCGGTGACAGTTAAGGGCCCGCCCCGACCGTAGCAAGCCGGTCCGGGTTCGGCCCCGGCACTGCGGGGCCCCACCCGGGGCAGCTGGCCGTCAAACCAGCAGATAGACCCTCCCCCGGCAGCCACCGTTTCAATCCAGAGCATGGGAGACACCAGGCGAATCCCACCGCGGGATTCCGGATCGGTGATCTCCATCTCAAAGCGAAAATCAAATTCACCGTGAAAGCGGCTAACATCGGTGCTGGTACCCCCCATGTCAAAGCCGATGGCATAGGGAAATCCCGCCTGGCTGGCCACCCGGGCGTAACCGACCACCCCGCCGGCAGGGCCGGATAATATACTGTCTTTTCCAGAAAAGCGGTCTGCACTCACCAGGCCGCCGGTGTTGGTCATCAGTTTTAACGAAACTTGGGGCAGACCTGCACGAATGTCAGTAATATAATCCCTGATTACCGGTGTGAGATAGGCATCCACCATGGTGGTTTCGCCCCGGGCCACAATTTTCTGGAGGGGCGCCCGTTGGGCAGAAATTGAGGTGTGGTCAAACCCTAACCGCCTGGCCACCCGGGACACCAGGCGTTCATGAAGGTCATTGCGGTAGGAATTCATCAAACAGACCGCCAGCGATTCTACCCTCTTTTCCAGCAGGGCAGTTAGCTTATTTTCAACTTCGTCTTCCTCCAGGGGAGCAATGACTTTTCCATCACGGTCTATTCGTTCATCCAGTTCTAGGACTGCCTGGTACAGCGGAGCGGGCTTTTGTACCTGAAGGGCAAAGAGTTCGGGCCGATCCTGGTAGGCGATTTCCAAAACATCGCCAAACCCCCGGGTGGTTACAAATGCCGTGCGGGCCCCCTGTTTTTCTAAAAGGGCATTGGTGCCCCGGGTTGTGCCCATACGGACTGCAACCGGCCCAACCTCTTCCGTCAGGCGCAGCCCTTTCAACCACCTCAAACCTGTAAGGGGTGCTTCTTCACTGGAATAGAGCTCATAACGCATCCCGATTTCCAGCTCGCAAGACAGTTCTCTGGAAAGCTTCAGGCAGCCGGTTTCCTTATCAAAGGCAGTAACTTCAACCCGGTCCAGGGCCTCTGCTTCCAGGTCCGGGGCGCCTTCTTCGTCCTTTTTCCCCCGGTAAAGAACCAGGGTATACCCTTCAAAAAATTGCTGTGGATCTTTTCTTCTGGACGGATCCACAATGGCTGCCCGGGTCGATCCTGCGCCTATCTGACCCTTGATTTTTCCGGAACTCAACAGCTTATAGGATGCCAGGGTGCCATCAGGACGCCTGGCCAGGCAATCGGTAAACGTTCCCCCGACATCTATCCAGAACTCCCAGCACGTATCGGGAGGTTGAACGCTTTTTCCGTGGCGGTTGTTTATCATCGCTTTTGCCTCCAGTTTTTTGTTTACTTTCTCGAGTTGGCTATTTGTTTCCTGCAGCCAATTGTGATACAATTTTCCATAAGGCGATATGCTAAATATAGATAAGGATGTGATGGTACTTAATGGATCTCCTAAACCGAGAAGTCATTGAAGCGTTGATGGAACGGCGAGGTAGAGGGCCCTGTATTTCTATCTATTTTCCCACCCTTAAATCAGGTGACGGAAGCCGTCAAAACCCCATTCGGTTGAAAAATTTGCTGGCCCAGGCCGAAGAGCGGTTGACTTCTTTGGGCATTAAGAAAGCAGAAACGAAGAAAATACTGGAACCGGCAGCACAGCTATTAAACGAAAGCATTTTTTGGAGCAACCAAAGCGATGGCATGGCCATGTTCCTTGCCCCCGACTTTTTCCGTTATTACCGGGTTCCATTGAATGTGAGCGAGCTGGTTGTTGTCACGGAATCTTTTCACTTAAAGCCCCTTATTTCCCTTCTTATGGGAGACAATCAGTTTTATGTACTGGCCTTGAGCCAGAAAAACGCCAGGCTTTTGCAGGGCACCCGGGATGTTGTGGATGAAGTTGATATGAGCGATATCATACAAAAATTCGAGGACGCTTTTCAGGAAGAGCTTCCCGAACAACACCTACAATTTCATACCCGGACCCCGCGAAAGGGAGACGCCCGCAGTGCAATCTATTACGGACATGGTGGAGAAATTGACAGCGTAATCAAAGAACGACTGCTCAAGTACTTTCGC
Organism: Syntrophomonadaceae bacterium; assembly: GCA_007120815.1. Next base: position 8,806 of record SKMY01000209.1, read on the forward strand.
TTCCTGGATCGGGAACTGCGCAACTTGCTCCTCGATAACAGTTCCCCCCTGGTGCTGGCCTGTGTAGATTACCTGGTACCGTTATACCAGGAAACCAACAAGTATCCTCTTCTCATGGAAGAACGAATAGTAGGAAACCCGGATAACATCAGTGCAGAAGAACTGCACAGCAAGGCCTGGGAAATCGTCCAGCCCTTTATCCTAAAGAAACAAAATGAAGCCATGGAACGCTATTATGAACAAAAAGGAACAGGAAAAACGTCCAATAATGTTCAAGAGATACTACCTGCAGCTTTTCACGGCCGTATCGACACGCTTTTCGTAGCCGTTGGTGTTCAGCGTTGGGGGCGTTTCGATCCAAATAACAATGCAATCCACCTGCCCGACAGCCCCTTGCCCGGGGACGAGGACCTCCTGGATCTTGCTGCCGCTCAAACCTATTTAAGCGGCGGAACCGTCTATGCCGTAAGCCCTGACAATATGCCGGATACCGAACCGTTAGCGGTTCTGCTGCGCTGGTAGGCAGCTAACATTAAGGACAGATTTCTGGGAAGAACGCCACCGCCTGTTACCACCATGAGATGCGGCAGCGTTCTTCCTTTATTTATTGTTTTGACGTTTTCATAATCAAAAAGGCGATGGCCGTGATAATCACAATTAGGGCTATGGCCCAGGTCGTATTCATGTTCCCCTCCCAAATCACAAAAAAGATCCTGATCAGCTGCTCTGTTAAGCCGTTTCGAAAAAAGAAAAAAAGCATTCCTTTGCCGATGCCTTGATCCAGGCACGGGCCATTTCAGGTTTATTTTATCATTAACATCCCCTGCTGTCACAAGGCTCCTTATTAAATCTGTAAATAAAAAACCAGCCGAAAAATCCGGCCGGTTTCACGTGAAAAAGAATCATTTTTTTCGGGCACTGACTACACTATCGCAGTTCAGTCGGCACAAAAAGATCAACGACTCCAATAATAATAGCTGCCAGCAGGGCACCCAATATCGTAATTTGCATGGCGGGCACGATGAACTGTGTCAAGTAAATTACAACTGCTGCAGTAATAAATCCCACAACACCACGATTTTGCGGAGAAATCCGACGTCCAAACAAGCTCTCGACGACATAGCCCAGCACCGCAATCACAACGGCGGCAATCAACGCACTTCCAAACGTTAACGTGGCAAATCCGGGCAATATAAAACTAACCAGCATTAGAACCAGTGCAGAGACGATAAACCGGACAATCAAACCAACAATAGACGAGTTTCTCAAATCCATCTTCACCTCCAATTCTATTATTAGTCTCACCATAACTAAGCTCCCGGAGCCCATTCCAGGAAGTGAAAATACTTTATTTACTACTAACTATAATATCCAAATGAACGGCACCTATGCATAAAATTGATTAAAAACCTGGCAGGAAAAAGCGAGTAGGAGTTGCTTTTTAGAGAAAGTCGTGTTAAAATTAAGCCTGGATTTGGAACAGGAGGTGAAACCATGGCCAATACCAAGTCGGCTTTAAAACGAGATAGGCAGTCTAAAGAGCGAAACCTTAGAAACCGTCGGGTTAAATCCCATCTTAAAAACGCCGTTAAATCCTTTTACCAGACTGTTGATGAAGGCGATTCCCAAAAGGCCCAAGAGGCATTCTCCCTGGTCAGCAAGGTCATTGACAAAGCCGCTACCAAGGGCGTGATTCATAAAAGGACCGCTGCAAGAAAGAAATCCCGACTGGCTCAGAAAATAAACAACCAGGCAAGTTAAGGGCTAGAACCCGCTGGTCTTTTTCCATATTTTTAAAGACGTAGAAAGCCGCCTTACTGACAAGGAGGCTTTTGTTTTTCTGTAGAAATGAAGGACCGGGAAAGTAGGGCTTCGGTCAGGAAGTCTGTAGCTTTAGTGTGGCGCAATTGGGCCTCGCTGTCGCACCGGGCTTGCCTTTTTTTCACCATGGGTGGTCAGTTTTAACACCAAAAGCTCCAGAACATCACCCGCATCCCGTTGACCTGTTTTTATCTCGTAATCCAGCGATTTAATCATGTTGAGATTGTGTGCCAGGGTCACTTCGGAGTAAAGATCAACTTGTGCCATGAGCTCCTCGGCAGCGAAAAACGGCAATTTTAATTCTGAAGCAATGCGCCGCCTGGGGACTCCTTCATTTTTTAACACCAGGGATTGATACAAAAGGCGAAACTGCCTGGCGATCATGGTTAGTATAACCATTGGGTGCTCGTTTTGCTGCCTCATCTTGTTCAGGTGATAAAAGGCCTCGCTGACATTTTTCTTCCCGATGGCACCCACCAGGTTAAAAATATTGCCCTGCCGGCTTTCCGGAACAAGGCGGCAAATAATATCTTCCGTAACCCGCAAATCCGCTCCCAGGTACAGGACAATCTTGTCTATTTCGTTTCGAAGCAAAGCAAGATCGTCTCCCACCCTTTCAACTATAAGCTGCACATTTCTATCGTCAATACGTTTTCCCTGCCGTTCTATTTCGTTGCCAACCCATTTAAAAAGCGCCTGCCCCTTGGGCATCGGGAACTCCACCAGCATGCCCGCTTTTTCCATCGCTTTGACTATTTTTTTCCGTCGGTCGACTTTTTCCACGGAAAAAACCACGATCAAGTCCTTTTCCCGCCTTCTGGCCAGGGCAGAAAGCTCTTTTTCTGCATCTTTTTTCCCTTCACCGTTCTTTTTACCACCGTCTTTTTTACTCCCTGTTTCCTTTTCGCTAACCTTACCCGGAGATGAAGAAAAATAAGGCGCATCAGACACCCAGACCATTCGCCCCTGGGAAAAAATTGTAACCTGCTGAAAGCTTTGGAGCAAATCATTCAAGACCATTTCCCGTCCATCAACGCGTTCCAGGTAAAAGGGTTGTCCCATTCTTTTTTCTACCTCCTTCAGCAGATCCTCCAACATTTTTTCTTTCAGGTAATTGTCGGACCCGCTAAAAAGGTAAAGGGGCTGAAATTCTCCCCGTTGTATTTTGTTTCGAACCTGACGGTAGTCCATATGTCCCCCCACGATTTGTTTTAGAAAGCGATCGCTTTTAAGACAATCCTTTTTCCCTTGTATAATAGATTCTTTTTGTCGCGATGTTTTCCTGCCACAAATTTGCATCATTCTCCATTTTTCCAGACGGCACTCTTCCCGGGTGCGATGCTTACCGGACCCGATAGGGGCGATGTTTCCCAGGGAGCTTCTCCCGGACCCGGGTTTAATATGGGTTCAAAAAGGTACCAGGGAGGTTCCATTTCCAAGGCTTTGTATGCGCTCAACAAATGACGGCGAAACAACGCTTCAAAGGGAGCCGCCAGGTAATAGGCGGTGCTGTCTACCCACCAGGCAAAGTCACTGCCTTCCGCTTCATATATGGTTTGTAGGGCCTCGGCCGCTTTTTTGGATTCTAATAACTCCAGGTGAGCAATGGCTTCCCGGGCTTCCAGCAAGTAATCCCAGATAATATTTTTGTTTTGCGTCCCGATCCAGCGGGTGAGGCTGCGGTCCACCCAGGACCCCGTTGCCAGGCGGTCTATGCGCCTGCGGGGCGGGTTTTTCTCCATGTATTCCGCCACGGTGACAGTTTCCAGGTACGGATCGGCAGAAAGCCGACGGTACAGGTGGTGCAGAAAATCGGTTTTGTCGGCATCATACCATTCCCAGGCGTTTTCCCCATCCAGGGCCAGGGTCACCAGGAATTCGCCCGGCGTTTTGCCCAAATTATCCCGGATCTTGTGTAAGCGGTGAATTAAATCGCCGGCAGCGTGTTCCCCGGACATGTGCTGGTATTCAAAGCCAATCCGGTCGGAGAGGTGGTGGTCCCTAAAAACAATGGGTATTTCTGCCCCTTCGCCGCAGGCCATGTAAGGCCGGTAAAGCACGTCGGGATTCAAGACGTGGCCGTAACCATCACGATATATTTCGGTTTCCAGGGAACGGGCCAGGATCTGTTCGTCGGAAATGGTCCAACTGAAACCCTGGTCAGCCACCAGGGAAACCATTTCCGGGCTGACAGCCTGTTCCGGGGGCCAAAACCCCAAGGGTTCCCGTCCAAACAGCCGGTGGAACTGCTCAACGGCCATCTCTACCTGGGTGCGCGCATCTTCCTCGTACTGAAAACGCCGCGGCAGGGGAAGACCCGGGCTGGCCCTAAGGGCCGAGTGATTATCGATTAGCAAGGGGATGATGGGATGATAAAAAGCTGTAGTTATCAGCTCGATCTGCTTTTTTTGCTGCAGCCGCTTGTGAATTGGAATAACCTTTTCCATAATGCGGTAATGCCGGCGGATTAGCTCTTCCTTGTCTTCTTCGGTAAAATTACGGCCTTTTTCCAGCAAATCACACAAGAATGGATCATTGCTTCGAATTTCAGGGTCGACCCAGACCAGGTTGAACCATACCTGGAGATCCAGGTAATCCTGGGTGGTAAAGCGCTCCAAGGCCTCGGCAACCCGTTCCGGTTCGGTTACCCCGCCCTGGCGGTCCAAAAGCAGTTTATAGCAGGGAAAGCGTCGTATCACTTTATCCCATTGAATATCGAAATAATGCTGAAGCAGAAATCTTTTTTCCGCCTGGCTAAGGGTATCGGCTTTTTTCATTTTCTTCTTGTAATAGTCAATCGCCTTGCGGTTGACATACAACTCCAGCTGCTCCAGCAAGGAAGGGCTGAGGCTGAAGGTGGCCTTGATTTCCGGGTATTCTTCTAAAATAGCAGCCATTTGGTAGTAATCTTTCGTCGCATGGAGCCGTACCCAGGGCATTATCAGTTCATTATTTGCAGCGTCCAGGTAAAAGGGCTGGTGCTGGTTCCAAACAAAGGCCACGTAAAGCACTTTTTGAGTCACTTCCAATTCCTCCCCCGTAGATAATTAATTTTCAGGTATTCGGCCGCTTCGTTTGCTCCGCCGCGATAATGACCCATTCCCCGGTTAACGGTTCTTACCGTAGAACAGGCGTTGTTTTTCACCTTTATTAATAGGGTTCAGCGTAACTCACAAAGGGTAGCTTGATGGTAGACATATTTCGATAGACCAACCGGTAGCGCTCCGCTGCTTTCGCCCAATTAAAATTCTGAATCACGTGTTCCCGCCCGCGGCGACGCATAGACTCCAGCTTTGCCGTATCTTTGTCCAGGGCCATCTGGGCCATCTCTACCATGGCTTTCGCCAAAACCTGGGGATTGCGGGGAGGCACCAGCCGTCCGGTAGACTCTGTTGGATTATCTTTTAAATCAATAATGGTATCGTTTATGCCGCCCACTCTGGAGCCGATTGGGACACAACCCATGCACATGGCCTCCAATTGAACCAGGCCGAAGGGCTCAAAATTGGAGGGCACCAGGCAAAAATCCGACGAACCATAAAACTCCCGGGTGGTTTCCCGTCCAAGGTAGTCAATAATCGCTTTCATATTTTCCGGATGATTACGTTCCAACCGACGGGCCTCGGATTCCAGGTGCTTGTCGCCGGAGCCCAGCAGAATAAGACGGATTTTATCGTGAATGCGGTCTGTTCCCGGCACCTCGTGACTCATAATCATTTCGAACGCCCTTAGTAGCACATCAATCCCTTTTTGTTCGGCATCCAGCCGTCCCACGTTAAAGAAAAAGACGCCGTCTTCCAGATCATATTTACGTAAAAGGAGTTTTCGCCGCTCCTGGCGTGGAAGATGCGCATTATTCAAGGACTCGGGGTTCCAAAACCCAAAATCCGTTCCGTTCCATACGTAGGTGGTTTTCCCCTCAAAGGTGCTAAAAAAGGTGTGCCACTCTTCGTTCAGGTAAGAATAGCTGACGGTCGTCAGGCGGTCACAGTGGTGGGCCCCAAATTTTTCTATGTTAAACATATCGCCTTCCAGGTATTTGGGGTCGACCAGTTCGCTCAAATTGACTTCGTTTAATTCATGAACGGAGATTCGTTCCCGGCACAGGCGGTGAATGGTAAAAATGAAGGGGATATCAAAATACTTCTTTACCAGAGCACCGGCAAAAACACAATGCCAATCGTTAATGTGAATAATATCCGGTTTACGGTGCTCTTTTTTCAGCATCATGTTGATCAGTCCCGGGACTGCCTTGGTGAAATGAACCATTTTTTGAATAAAAATTTCCCTGGGCGAGTAGACGTTTGGGTGATCCAGAATATGGTTGCTAAATAAAAACAGACGAATGCCCTTTCGTTCGGTATTATAGACCGTGACGGGGTATAACTGCTCCCCTACAAATATATTAAAATTACAATAGCGTTCAGGTTTAAAAGGTAAATCGCCTTTTTCGCCCTGCATCAGACCGTGGGAAGGCATAAATATAATAACCTCTTCATCTTTGCTCAACGCCTCCCCCATAGACGTTACCGCTTCAGCCAGCCCGCCGACTCGAATGGGTAAATGTTCAAATGTTGCCATGCTGACAAGCATAAAAAATCCCCTTTCATTAAATACTATTTAATGCACACTTTGATAAAACTGACTTTTGACCCACTGTATTTATAATGTTATACGTCGGCTTGTTTGAGCAAACTTAGGTTGCCCGGATGGTATCTTTTTATTCATGCAATAATAAGCAGGCTGACGGGCATAATACTCAGGAAGAGGAGGGTAAATTCACATGCATTCACACTTAGAGTATTTAAACCGGGGGGAACGTCTTCCCCATGCTTACGGGGAGGACTACCTGGTTTTACTTCCCCGGGATCCGCACTGGCTCTTCGCATACTGGGAGGTTTCTCCGCTCACCCGCCGCAGCGTCGAAAAACAGATGGGGCTGGGCTGGGACGCAAACCGAACCGTACTGCGGGTTTTTCGTATGGACCCGAAGCAGAGCGGCCTTGAAGAATTTTTTGATATTGCTCCGGGGCCCCTGGCCGAGAGTTATTACATTAACGCGGGGGTTCCCGATAAAGCATACCGGGTGGAACTGGGTTACGTGCTGCCTGACGGGCGTTATGAGGTCATTCTGGTTTCCAATACCGTTACCACCCCCAGGGATCGCTTGAGCGATATCCTGGACGAAAAATGGCGGCTGCCCGACTGGCAAGCCCGGAGGCTATACAGGCGCATCGCTTTAAGCCATCTTAGTTCCCCGGAAAGACTAAGGCAAGAAGCGGCCCTGGCCCCTTTTTACAAAAACGGGCGCGGGGATAAATCGTTCCAACACCGATAAGGAAGCACGGGGACGGTTCTCTTGCTTCAGGAAGCACGGGGACGGTTCTCTTGCTTCCAAGAAAGCGGAAAAGGAAGCACGGGGACGGTTCTCTTGCTTCCAAGGAAGCGGAAACGCCATTTCCATACTATACTTAGGAGGTTGATTTTTTGGCAAAAGGTTTTTTAGCCTTTATTTTCCATGCCCATTTGCCTTATGTTCGTCACCCTGAACATGAGAGATCGCTGGAGGAAAAATGGTTTTTTGAAGCCATCACCGAATGTTATATTCCTCTGCTCTACGTTTTTCAAAAGCTTGAACAAGACGGCCTCGATTATGCCGTAACATTTTCATTATCACCTACACTGCTCTCCATGTTGGAAGATCCATTCCTGCAGGATCGCTACGCCAACTACCTGGCTATGCTGCAAAACCTGGCAGCCCGGGAAGAGAAGCGTACTGCCGGTGATGCTAACTTTGCCCCACTGGCTCGAATGTACCGTGAAAGACTGGATTATTCCGCCTGGTTGTTTAATGAAAGGTATGAGCGAAAGCTGGCCAGAGCTTTCAAAGACCTGCAGCAAAGCGGTCGGATGGAGGTGATCACTTCTGCAGCCACCCACGGCTTTTTACCTTTATTGGGCTTAAGCAGAGAAGCCCTTTACGCCCAGCTGGTTGCCGGAATGGATTATTATGAAAGTGTTTTCGGAGATCGACCTAAAGGGATCTGGCTTCCCGAGTGCGCATACGACCCCTACATGGAAGAGATTTTAAGTGAACTTGGGCTGCACTACTTTGTCATGGCCACCCACGGTGTGCTTTTTGCCTCCCCTCGACCCAAGTACGGCGTTTACAGTCCCATCCTAACACCCGGCGGCCTGGCTGCTTTCGGACGGGACCCGGAAACGTCAACCCAGGTCTGGAGCGCAAAAGAAGGCTACCCGGGCGATTTTGATTACCGGGAATTCTATCGGGATATCGGGTACGACCTGGATATGGAAACCATCGGAGACTTCCTGCACCCCAAGGGTTTTCGAAGCAATACCGGATTTAAATATTACCGCATAACCGGCAC
>SKMY01000246.1 GCA_007120815.1 Syntrophomonadaceae bacterium
AATTTACGTATCCCCCATTCATTAGCTTCCGTAATTGTTTTTATCTTATTTTTATTCGTCATTGTCTCCATCATCTATTTTATCCCCCCCCTGATCTTCCGGGAAATCAGACAGTTGGCCGGTTATATCAGCACGGATTTTCGCCAGTACGTGATCATGCTCTCTAACCAGTTGCAGGAATTTGATATCCTGTACGATTTGACCATTTCCCAGACCGTTTCCACCAGCATAATGGAATTTATAGAAAGCATCCCATTTATCCTTATCCGGTGGATTAACCGGGTATCGACATTCCAAATACCCTTTTTAAGCGAGCTCTGGTCCCTTGTTGGCCTTTTCTTCCTTACTTTCTTCCTGCTGCTGGATATTGAAAAAGTAAAGGCATCCCTCGTTTCCTTGTTTCCACCCACCTACCAACACGAAGTTATTCACATTATCAGCATTATTGATGCTAAGGTGGGCGCTTATCTCAGGGGTAACGTACTTCGGTGCACCATTGTTGGCGTTTTTACCGGGTTGGGGCTTTCATGGCTGGGAATGCCCTTTGCCGTTACCCTGGGAATCACTGCAGGACTTTTAAACATTATTCACAACATTGGTCCCCTGCTGGCAGCCATACCTGCAGTTCTGCTCAGCTTGACACCCGGCACGCCTCACCCCCTGATGGTAGCCGGTTTGTACATGATTATTCAAACGGTGGACCCCTTTATTTTAACCCCTTTTTTGCTGGGCAAAGCGGTCGACCTCAGACCTATTACGGTCATTATCGCCTTGTTAAGCGGGGCTCGATTGATGGGTCTTTTGGGAATTATTTTATCCATCCCGGTTACCGCAATATTAAAAGTGCTGCTAAACCATTATTACATTAAAAAAATGGGCATAGAGATTATCGAAGAAACCAGTCCCGCGGAAGCAGATATAACCATAAAAAAAACGCCCCACTTTATTGAAAAAGGGGCCGAAGTAAAAAACTAATGGCGCCGCTGGGAGTATTTGTTTCCGTATCGGCTTCCAATGTTCCTCGAGGAAAGCCCAGGGCTTGTTCAAGTATTCCGGGAGCTACAAGTGCCGTTAAGTTGTAACGGTATAGCCAGCGTCTTCGACTTGTTTTTTTAGCCTCTCAACATTTACCCTTCCCGGGTCAAAGGCGACTACCGCCAACCCTTCCTCCAACGATACGTCTGCCTGTAAAACCCCCGGCACGCCTGTCAACGCTTTTTCCACCGCAGCTTTACAGTGCCCACAGCTCATTCCGCTAATCCTCATACGGGCTTCTTGTACAGCCATTTTTTAAACACCCCCCTCTCTGGCGGCTTTTTCCTTCATTCCATTCCGGGAAAACCTTGCTGCCTCAAGGCCTCGAAAAGCACAATAGCTACAGAATTAGAAAGGTTTAAGGAGCGCTCAATATTTTGTATCATGGGTATTTTCAAGATAGACCCGCTCCATTGTTTTAGCATGGGAAGGGGTAGGCCCTCCGTCTCACTTCCAAAAACCAGGAAATCATCTCTGCTATAATCAACTTCTGTATAGCATCGCCTTCCCCGGGTGGAAAAGAAATAAAATGAATACTCTCCATATCGCCTTAAAAGCGAGTCAAAGTCCGGATAGCACGTTAAATTCAAGTAAGGCCAGTAATCCAGTCCGGCCCGGCGCAAGTAACGGTCTTCCAGTGAAAACCCCAATTTTCCCGCCAGGTGCAGGGCCGTCCCCGTCATAACACAGGTCCGGGCGACATTTCCCGTATTTTGAGGGATCTCGGGGTTGACCAATACCACGTTCATGTAATGTCTCCTCGCTGAAGCACGTAAAACACGTTTCTATCGCTGCTTCCCGGGCTTTCAAAAGAAAAAGCCCTGTAGCATGCTTGAATGATCCAACCGGTTTTTTTGAGGATGGGTACGATGTCTTCCGTTGAATACGAGCGCTCCCGGTGCTCTTCCTGGATTTTCTTGTAAAAGCCGTTTTCCTTCCGCTGGAAGGCCGTCAGTTTAATAACCCAGGTCTTATTACCCGGCTCAAAATGACTTTCCCAGATCAACATTAAGTTTTCTTCTTCAAGGACAGCGGTTTCCGGTTTATTCGCTGCAGGTAGTTTTTCAACCTGGTTCATGTTGAATACAAAGAATCCCCCGGGACGCACAGCAAAATGGATACAGCGCAAGGCTTTTTCCAGATCGGCCTCGGTTAACATGTAGTTTAAGCCGTCCTGGTAAAGCACAGCAACATCAGCTAGAAAATCGAGCTGCATTTCCCTTAAATCTTGCTGGAAAAAAGAAATATCCAGGCTGTCAAGGCTTGCTTTGCGGCGGGCCCATTCCAGCATTTCTTCGGAAATATCTACACCATATGCCTGGTAGCCGCGTTTCGCCCAGGGAACTGTCGAGCTTCCTGTCCCGCAGGCCAGGTCGATGAGCTGACTGCACGGTTGAATATGATGTGTTCTAAAAATGTCTTCCAGGTAATCGGCCCATGCCTCATAGTCAACCCCCGAGAGCAGGTAATCGTATATCTGGGCCAACCCCGAATAGGGCTGCTGCATGTTCAACAAACTCCTGAATTATAGTCCCTCACCGCTCACTTCTCCTGGAAAAGGAAAAAAACAGGGCGATGAGGGCCGAGAACGGATATTATAGCTTACTGGCTGAGCAGTTCACCGGCATGAGCACCCCGGGTCACGGCCGTTCTGTCTATCTTTTTCTGGTTCATGTTCTTCACCTTGCTGCTGTTGGTTTAACAGTTCCGCCAGCTCGCGGAGGCGTTGTTCCACTTTGTGGTTAATCGTGCCTTCTGGGTATTCACCAACTTCACTGCGCTCACCGGCCGGGATACCCGTTAATATTTCCAGCCCTTCTTCCACTGTTTTTACTGCATAAATATGAAACTGCTCTTGACGAACGGCTTCCACAATTTCTTCATCCAGCATGAGGTTGATGATATTCTGGTGAGGGATTATGACCCCTTGGTCTCCTGTCAAACCGTTGAGCTTGCAAGCGGAAAAAAACCCTTCAACTTTGCGGGTTATCCCTCCTACAGGCTGAATTTCCCCTTTCTGGTTAACCGAGCCGGTTACAGCAATATTCTGCTTTAATGGAATCCCGGCGATGCTGGACAGCAGTGCATAAAGCTCTGTACTGGATGCGCTGTCACCCTCAATTCCATCATAGGACTGCTCAAAGCACAGTGAGGCAGAAAGGGTAAGCGGTGTCTGCTGGGCATATTTATGGCCCAGGTAACCGCTGATGATCAGCACACCTTTGTCGTGAATGCGTCCGCTCATCTTACTTTCCCGTTCAATGTTCACGATTCCACGCCGTCCCAGGTACGTTGAAGCTGTTATACGCGTCGGTCGGGCAAAGGTGTGGTCTCCCAGGTCAATAATGGCAAGCCCGTTCACTTGCCCTTCTTTTTTCCCTTCAAAATCAAGGAGAATCTGGCCCTCTTCAACCATTTCCAAAAGCTTCATTTCATACTTATCCGAGCGATAGTTTTTTTCACGGACGGCCTTATCAACATGGGCAGCTGTCACATATCTTTCACCATCTATTCCTGCCCAGGCATCGGCTTCAAAGAGGATTTCAACAATATCATTAAAGCAAGTGGTCAGCTTCTCCTGGTGCTCGGCAAGACGCGAACTGTATTCGACAACCCGGGCAACTCCTGTTCTGTCAAAATGCCGGATGCCCTCTCGCTGGCAGTGGGTGGATATAAATTCGGCCATTTTAGTCATATTTTCCAGTGACCGACCCATAACTGAATCCAGGTCCGCCTTAATTTTAAATAGCTTTCGAAAATCCTCATCGTATCGATAGAGAATATGGTACAAAAAAGGATTACCGACAAGGATCACTTTTACTTCCAGGGGAATGGGTTCAGGCTTTAAAGTGGCTAAGGTGAGTAAAGCGTACTGCTCCCCGATGGTTTCCATGCGAATCTCTTTCGTTTTCAAAACGCGTTTCAACACTTCCCAGGACTGAAAATTTAGAAGCAGGTCCTTGGCTTGCAGAATTAAGTAACCCCCATTTGCCCGGTGAAGGGCGCCTCCTTTTATCATGGAAAAATCCGTGGTCATTGTTCCAAAACGGTTCTCGTGTTCAACCCGGCCAATCAGGTTATAGTACGTCGGGTTAGTTTCAATAACGACGGGAGCCCCTTCAAGTTCGCTGTTGTCAATAACCAGGTTAACGGTGTAACGGATTGACGCCTCATCCTGGGCCTGCTTTTTTAGCCAGGGAAAGGGAAATTGTTTGTCTTCATCTTCCTCCCTGAAGTCGCTCAACTTTTCTAAAACGTCATCCTGCAGGGCATCCAGATAGTTCAGCACCCTTGGGAATGCTTCGTATTTTTCCTTGAGTTCGTCGATAAGGTGGCCAACTGCATGGAGGCCGGTTTTTTGTTCCAGCTCCCGGAATTTATCCTTCATGGTTTTTTCTTCATTTTGGATCTTTCGTACAATTTCCATGGCTTTTAGCTGGACTTCGGTAGATTTTTTCTCCACTTCTTCCCGCTCTGTTTTTTCAAGCTGATTGAATTCATCTTCATTGAGTTCTTCCCCGTCTTTTAAGGGGACACTTAAAAAGCCGGTACTGGTTCGTTTTAAAACAAAACCCTTTTCCTGGGCGACGCCATTTAGTTCTTCCATTAACGCTGAGCGGGTTTCCTGGAACTTTTTTAAAATTGCCCCCTTCTGGCGCTCATATTCCTCTGTATTAAAAGCTTTGGGTATTTCTTCTTTCAACTCATTTAGAAGGTTATTGATATCCCGGGCAAAAACACTGCCGGTACCTGCCGGAAGATTAAATGCAATCGGTTCGCCCGGGTGTTTAAAGTTATATACATAAAGCCAATCATCAGGAACAGGTTGATCGTTTGCTTTTTCCTGAATTTTTGACCGGGCATAACTAATTTTTCCGGTACCTGTTAAGCCGGTCATGAAAATATTGTATCCATACCTGTTGATCTGAAGACCGAAATCTATGGCTCTAACCGCTCTTTCCTGGCCGACTATACCCACCAGGGGTGTTACCTCTTCCGTTGTTTCCAATTCAAAAATATTCGGGTCGCATTTTTTAAAGATCTGCTCCTCTTCCAGACGGTTCATCCGTACCATCATGTTCCCCCTTTGCTGGATCATTCAATCATTAACGATGTTTTGTTTTTATTACTTCTCTTTCGCTGTTATTATTCCTTTTGTTTAAACAAAT
>SKMY01000156.1 GCA_007120815.1 Syntrophomonadaceae bacterium
GGAGTACTCCGCCGGCGAATTTTCCATTACCCGGGTGGCCTCAATGGGTGCACGGACGCTTTTAACAATCGTCTTGGGCACAATGCCATGTTCCCGGTTGAAATCAATCTGCTTCTTACGGCGGCGCTCAGTTTCCTGGATGGCCCTGGACATGGACGGAGTCGTTTCCCGGGCATACATGATGACCTGGCCGTTTATGTTGCGGGCAGCCCGCCCTATAGTCTGAATTAAGGAGCGTTCCGAACGCAGGAAGCCTTCCTTATCGGCGTCCAGGATGGCAACCAGGGATACTTCTGGAAGGTCTAACCCCTCGCGCAGCAGGTTAATGCCGATGAGCACATCAAACTCTCCCAACCTGAGTCCCCGGATTATTTCCACCCGCTCCAGTGCATCGATGTCGGAGTGCATGTAGCGAACCCGCACGCCCATTTCCTGGTAATAATCCGTTAAGTCTTCCGCCATGCGCTTGGTTAACGTGGTCACCAGGACCCTTTCCTTGCGCTTTATACGCTTCTGTATCTCCCCGTACAGGTCCTCCACCTGCCCTTCTACCGGTCGGACAACGACATCGGGGTCTACCAGGCCGGTAGGGCGGATGATTTGCTCCACCACCTGTTGACTGTGCTCCTGTTCATAGGGGCCCGGTGTGGCAGAAACGTAGAGAACACGGGTAACCAGTTTCTCAAATTCTTCAAAGCGCAGGGGCCGGTTATCCAGGGCCGAGGGAAGGCGGAAGCCGTGTTCTACCAGGGTCTGCTTGCGGGACATATCACCGGCATACATTCCCCTGATCTGCGGCACGCTGACATGGGATTCATCCAGAAACACCAGGAAATCCTTGGGAAAGTAGTCCAGCAATGTATAGGGTCGGCTCCCACCCTGCCGCCGGTCCAGGTGCCGGGAATAGTTTTCGATGCCGTTGCAAAAGCCCATCTCCAGCATCATTTCCAGGTCATAATGGGTTCGCTGCTCCAGGCGCTGAGCTTCCAAGGCTTTGCTCCGGGACCTGAGTTCCTTAAGCCGCTCTTCCAGTTCTTTTTCAATATCCTTTATGGCTTCTATCAACCGGTCCTTTCCGGTCACGTAGTGGGACGCGGGAAACACAGCCACATGCTGGCGTTCGCCTAAAACCCGCCCTGTTAATACATCGATCTCCCTTAAGCGGTCAATTTCGTCGCCAAACAGTTCAACCCGGATGGCGGCATCGGTAAAGGAAGCCGGATAGATTTCGATGACGTCACCGCGCACCCGGAAAGTACCCCTGTGGAAATCCATATCATTGCGCTGGTATTGAATGGAAACCAGTTTGCGGAGTATTTCATCCCGGCCTTTTTGCATGCCTGCCCGCAGGGAAAGCACCTGCTCACCGTATTCCATGGGGGAACCCAGGCCGTAAATACAGGAGACGCTGGCAACGATGATAACCTTCTCCTGTTCGAACAAGGCACTGGTAGCGGAATGCCGCAGTTTATCAATTTCTTCATTAATGGATGAGTCTTTCTCTATATACATATCCGATTGGGGAATATAGGCTTCGGGCTGGTAGTAATCATAGTAACTGATAAAATATTCCACGGCATTGTGAGGAAAATATTCTTTAAACTCACTGTAAAGCTGGGCAGCCAGGGTTTTGTTTGGCGCCATCACCAGGGCCGGTTTTTGAGTTTGTTCAATGATATTGGCCATGGTGAAGGTTTTGCCTGAACCCGTCACACCCAAAATCACCTGCCGGTCTAACCCTGATTGAAGGCCTCGGACCACTTGCTCGATAGCTGCAGGCTGATCACCCCTGGGTGAATAGTCAGATACCAAACGGAACCTGTCCATAACCGTCCATCCTTTCTCCCGGTGCCTTTCCGATTAAAATGCCATTTTATAATTATATCATAAAACCCGGGAAATAAACAAAGCTCCTGAGTAAAATATCAGGAGCCAGGCAAGACATAGGCCAGTTTAAACAGGGAAGATCCTCTGCCCGGAGATCGATTTGAGGGGCATCGGCAGTGAGCTCCCGGTTATGGAGCAGAAACCGGGTGCTCCTGAGGGTTCTGCGATTGTTTTATTGACTGTTTCACTTCTTCGATCCGGGTTTCATTGTGCTCTATCTCCGGGGTTACCTGGTATTGCGTATCTGCTACCAACGTACCAAGCCGGTTAATTCCCTGCTGGAGCTGGAAGCCCTTCTCCCTCAGCTTGACGACGCTTTGTTCTAACGTCACCCGCTTTTGCATGATCTCGTGTTTTAACTGGGGGTTTCCATGGTACAACCCTGCCAGGCCCTGGCTCATACCGGCCTTTTCTTCGAACTGACACAGGCTTCCCGTTAACCCGCCCTGTAATATGAGCATATCATCCATGATAGACTGGAGGTCACTGAGCAGCACCTGCTGTTGAGATTGCATCACCGTGAGCTGTTGTTCCAGGAGATAACGTTTCTGGCGGAGGTTGTTGATGATTGTATCCAGTTTGTTTTCTGTTTCTTTATTTTGGCACATAAAACGGCAGGCTCCCTTTTGTTTTTCTGGTTTCCCTGCCGCTATTTTTTCCAATTCCAATTGTCACTATACAGGCATTAGTCTTGTTGTTCTGATGGAGAGCGCCGGCCCCAGCGTTTCCAAACCGGGCTGTGCTTCATCTCCACGTATACCCGGGGCATTTTTCCAGGCGTAAACACGGCCCCAAAGTGGCTGACCGGAACGGGATAGATCTTTGCAGGAAGGAATACCTCTCGCCCGTCTCGATAAATGGTCAGCAACGCCTGGTGATAATGAATACGCAGCATTTCCAGAAAATGCTGTTCCGAGTACACGATCAGTCGGTTAACAGCAGTTACCAGGTCCCCTTCCCTTAACCCCGCCTTTTCCGCCGGCGATCCAGGAACAATAGCCATCACTTTTAAGCCCTGGTCCGTTGAGGTAAAAAGCGGCGGCCGGGAAAACTCCTCTTGATTTCCTTTTTTAATCAAAAGTTCGTGCCCCAGGGGTGCCAAAAGGGCAGCAGGGACCACCATAGGTGGCCAGTAAACAGCCCAAATGGCTGCAGCAGAAAGCACAATACTGTACGCCGCCAGATATCTGGCGGTTTTAACGCGCTTATCATTTGGGTGTGTTGAAACGGCCAGGTCGCTGTACCCCAGGCCGGCCACCAGAGGAAGCATCATGTACAGGATTTTTTCCCCCCCACCGGGAGACATAACAGTCCCCAACAGGGGCCACCACTCAGGCATGGGGATGCTCCCCACGAAAGCGGAAGATGTGTCCGCAACGATCATGGCCCACAGGCCCATCAGGGGCAAGGGCCAAAACCGCTGCATGCTGTAACCCCCTACAACAACCCCCGAGGAGGTCTTGATGTAAATAGGGCTGGCCCCTTTGTGGCCGCTAATGTAAATGAGCAGGGCTTCAGTTAAATGTAAAATCCCCACCAGGGCTAACAGGCTGGGCAGGTGAATATTGAGCAGACCGGACAACAGGGTGATTTCCCCCAGGACAGGAAACAGGGGGTGAACAGCCCGCAGAACCAGTGAAACTGCAGCAACGATACCCCCGGCATAGGCAAAACACAAAAACCGCGGGTTAAACAGAAACAGTATAATCGCCACGGGCCAGAGGTACCCTATCCCGATACTGTCCAGGGAAATCCCCAGCACAAGAAGAAATACGCTTCCAAAAAGGCCGCCGATTAGGCCGTAAATAATGGAATAGAGTGTTTGCCACCAAACGTTGTTAATGGCCTGCCCAAACAGCTTTTTCTCCATGTTGACCGTGCGCCGGTACTGCATGAATACGATAAAAACAACCAGCCAAAAAAAGGGGTTGGCAAATCCCAAAATTAAGGTATTTAACATGAGAAGTGATATATCCATCAAAAAGGCCACAACGTGTGCTCCTAACGTGTTGTATTTACCTCAGCACTCAGCAGTTCCAGGGCTTTTTGGAGTTGGGCATCGGTCGCTTCGGCTCGATCTTGCAACACCTGGCGTATTTGATCCCGGGTTAAATCATCCAACAAGCCTGAGGGTTGAAGGCCCCGGGTTTGCTGAAAAAGTTTGAGAGCATCAATGGTTTCCCCGTTCATTATACCGGTAACTTCTAAAGGATATTCGAGAAATTTCAAGATGTTCTGCAGCAGGACCACCTGGTCCCCGGCATCCCCCGGTTCTAACTCTCGAGGAATAGACTGGTACTGCAAAAAATACTCCTCAGGCTGCTCTACCACGTAATCAGGCTGCAGTCCCTGAGCATGGAGGTCATGTCCATCGGGCGTCAAGTAGCGCGCTATCGTATAGCGGAGCCCGCTGCCATCGCTTAAAAATTTCAGTTGTTGAACCGTCGCTTTGCCGTACGTGGGCTCGCCGATAAGAACACCCTGCTTGCTGTCCTGCAGCGCCCCGGCAACAATTTCGGCCCCGCTGGCTGTAAACTCGTTCACCAGGACATAAATGGGATACGCTTTAGAGGCTGCATTGGACAGGTGTTTGTCCAGAACGTTCCCGTCACGGTCGACCACCCGGGTGATTTCTCCTTCAGGAACAATCGTCCGGCCCAGGTCAATGGCTTCGTCCAGTAAACCCCCTGGATTGCTGCGGAGGTCCAGGATGAGCCCTTCAATGCTTTCCCTTTCCAGTTCTTCCAGGGCAAACCTGAAATCACGACCCGTGTGTTGATCGAAATTTGTGACCTGGATATAACCAAATCGATGGTTTATGCGCCGTGCAAACACTGTATCCATTTCGATATCCGCCCGGGTCAGGACGACATCAAACAGGTCTGGTCTCCCCGAGCGTTTCACGGTGATTTCTACCTGGGTACCACTGGGTCCCCTTAATTTTCTCGCCGCTTCATCCAGGCTTAACTCCAGGGTCGGCTTATTTTCAATCTTAATAATGCGATCCCCCTGGATCAAGCCGGCCTCTTCTGATGGTGACCCGTCGATCACCCTTAAAATGAGGATTTCTCCTTCGTCTTCGGTTATCTCCACACCGATCCCGCTAAATGACCCCGTGGTGTGGATGAGCATATCTTCCAAAGAAGCGGGACTGAGATACCGGGTGTGGGGATCATCCAGTGAGTCGATCATGCCCTCTACCGCACCTTGAAACATGAGATCGCGGTCCAGAGGTTGAAAGTACCCCTTTTCCAGAATACGGTAGAC
>SKMY01000123.1 GCA_007120815.1 Syntrophomonadaceae bacterium
GAAGCAAGAGAACCGTCCCCGTGCTTCCTTGGGATCATGGTGCGTCTTCAGGGCAAGGCGCTAAATATCTCCGAATTTGAGGAGGAGATTGTATGGGTACCCTTGTGATGATCCACGGGATGTGGGGTGGACCTTGGTACTGGAATAATTATATCGACTATTTTTCCGCCCGGAGATACAGCTGCTTGGCTCCAACGCTGCGCTATCACGACATGGACCCCGGCTCACAGCCGGATCCCCGCCTGGGAACCACCAGCCTGTTGGATTATGCCCGGGACCTGGAAGACGAAATAGCGGACCTGTCGGAAAAGCCTGTGCTGATCGGG
This sequence comes from Syntrophomonadaceae bacterium, assembly GCA_007120815.1. The sequence continues at coordinate 327 of SKMY01000123.1, forward strand.
CATTCCATGGGAGGCCTGCTGGCCCAAATGTTGGCGGCCCGGGGTTTGGCATCTGCCGCCGTCCTTTTGACGCCCGCTTCCCCGGCTGGCATCATGGCCCTTAAGCCTTCAGTTTTAAGAACTTTTTGGAGCGTAATGAAGACCTGGGGTTTCTGGAAAAAGCCCATGCGCATTCCGCTCGAGGCCGCTGCGTATTCTATCCTTAATGCGCTGCCCCGGGAAGAACAGCAGGAAAAGCATGACCGGTTCGTCTATGAATCGGGTAGAGCCGCCTTTGAAATCGGTTTTTGGGTGCTGGATCGAAACAGAGCCTCCAGGGTGGATGAAAACAACCTGAACTGCCCTGTCCTGGTGATCGCCGGAGGGAAGGACAGGATAACGCCGCTGCCTGTGGTCAAAAAGGTTGCAGAAAAATACAAAAATCGGTCGACTTTTATGGGTTTTGCTGAACATGGCCACTGGATCGTTGAGGAAAAAGGATGGGAAACTGCCGCCGCCGCTATTCTGGGTTGGATGGAACAAAAAGCCCTGCAAGACGAGTAATGGCACCAACTAAACCGGTGGACCGGTATAGAGCAGCCCAAGAGGTTTTTCCAGAAGGTTTTCCGTGGAGGGATCAGACATGTTAGGGAAAAGTAAAGATCAGCATCAAGATCTGGTGAGTGATATGACCGACCGAAGAGCGGTGGAAGCGGCTTTGCGCCGGTCTGAAGAACGCTACAGGGAAATCCTGAGTCAAATTCAAGAAGGTTATTACGAAGTGGATTTGCAAGGCAATATCATCTTTTGTAATGAAGCGGCTTGCAGCTTGCTGGGATACACCCGGGATGAATTTATTGGAACCAATTACCGCCAGTTATACAGGGATGCAGATGCCGTGTATCAGGTGTTTCACCATGTGTTCCAGACAGGCGAGCCCAACAGGGGTTTTGCCCTGGAGATGGTGGCCAGGGACGGAAGCACCCGTTACGGCGAACTGTCTGTTTCCTTGATCCTGGAAAATGGGAAAGCCGTCGGGTTTAGGGGCGTGGGGCGCGATGTAACGGACAGGAAAAAAGCCGAGGAGCAGATCCGTTACCTGAGCTTTCACGATAAGCTCACAGGCCTTTATAACCGGGCTTTTTTTGAAGAGGAGATCCGCAGGCTGGATACGGATAGGCAGCTGCCTTTGAGTATTATTATCGGGGATGCCAATGGATTAAAGCTGGTCAACGACGCTTTTGGACACCTGGAAGGCGATAACCTGCTTAAACGGATCGCCGAACTGCTCAAGTTTTCTTGCCGTGAAGAAGACATCATTTGCAGATGGGGTGGGGATGAATTTGCCATACTGCTGCCCAAAACCCCGCCGGGAGCCACCAAAAAGTTGGTGGAACGAATTCAGAATGCCTGCAGCAATGCAAACCCCGCTCCTATTGCGCTTAGTATTGCCCTGGGGATGTCTACCAAGGATAACCCGTCCCAGGATATTTTTAACGTGGTGAAAAAAGCAGAAACGGACATGTACAGGGACAAGCTCCAGGATGCAAAAAATTTCCGAAACACGGTTATTGCCTCCCTGGTCAGAAAACTGGGGGAAAAGGATTACGAGACGGAAGAACATTCCTGGCGCATGCAGGGGCTGGCGATAGAACTGGGGACTTACCTGGATTTAAATGAAAAAATGATGGATGAGCTTATCCAGTCGGTTACCCTGCACGACATCGGCAAAATAGCCGTGCCCGATCATATTTTAATGAAATCAGCGCCCCTTTCTCCCGAGGAATGGGAACGGGTCAAGGAGCATTCGGAGCGAGGTTACCGCATTGCCATGACCTCTACAGAGCTTTCCAGGATTGCCCCGGTTATCCTGGCCCACCACGAACGCTGGGATGGAAAAGGGTACCCCCAGGGGTTAAAGGGGGAAGAAATACCCCTGCTCAGCCGTCTGGTAGCGGTTATTGACGCGTACGATGTTATGATCAGTGGTCGGCCGTACAAAGAAAGCATCTCCCATGAAACGGCTTTAAATGAGTTATGTAAAGCCGCAGGCACCCAGTTTGATCCGCGCATTGTTGAAGCCTTTATCCAGCTTAACAGCAAAACCTGCGAATCGAATTGCTAGCCAGGCCATACGTTAAGATTTTGTTCCAAATTTCCCCTTGACATCCATAGGGGGTTGTTTTATGATAAAAATATACCCCCAGGGGTATATTGAGTTTAAAGATTATACGAGGTTGACAAGGAGGATTTCCAGTGAACATCCAAACGCGTTCTTATGAGGTAAAAAACGGCAAAGCCTTTCCGCCTATCAAGCGCTATGCGTGGCTGCTGGCGTTGGTTATCGGGGTTGCAGGCATGTTTTACCCCCTGCTGGGCCTTCCTGTTCCCTTTATCATGGCTGCCCTGATGGGCATGAGTTTATTCAAGGGAAAATACTGGTGCGGCAATATCTGCCCCCACGGCAGCTTTTTTGACAACCTGCTTCAGCCCGTCAGCCGCCGCATGAGGGTTCCCGAAATATTACGTTCCAAAACGGTGGTTGCTGCGGTCCTGCTGGTTTTTATGGTCAGCATGGCCCTTCGGTTTGTTCGCCTGTTTGGCGCGATGGATCCAGGGGCATTTTATGAAAGACTGGGCTTAATCTTCGCCAGCACCTATCTCATGGTGCTGCTTATCGGGGGGCTGCTTGCGGTCACCATCAGCCCCAGGGCCTGGTGCTTTTTCTGTCCCATGGGTACCCTGCAGGGAGTTTTATACAAGCTGGGTAAAGCCCTTGGGTTGACGAAGCACAGCGATGAGAAGGTTGCCATCACACAGCCCGACCACTGTCGCAGCTGTGGGAAGTGTTCCCGGGCCTGTGCGGTGCAGCTGGAACCGTACAAGAACCTCTCCGAAAATGGTCAATTTGAAGACGAAAGGTGCATTCGCTGCCGTGCCTGCACGGAAAAATGCCCTGCCGGGATCCTTCACCTGGTTAAACCCGAAGAAAGGGGTTAGAAAATGGACGTTCCTGCTGAAAAGAAAAAAGAGGTGTTAAACCGCCTCTCCCGACTGGAGGGGCAAATCCGCGCTGTTCGCGGGATGATTGAAAAAGGCGAGGATTGTGAAAAAATCGTCATGCAGCTTAGCGCCGTCCATGCGGCCTTGGAAGGTGCCACAAAGCTGGTTGTAGCCGGCTATTTCCGGGAATGCCTGGCGGAAAGCCGGGAAAAAGGGGAGGATCAGGAAGAGGCCATGGAGCGGTTTGTTTCTCTTTTACTAAATACCCGCATGTAAGAAAACCCTTTTGCTTTTCTATCTCCGATCCCTTTCCAGGTCATAGAGCATTTTTTCCAGGTACCATTCCTCGTCATGCCCGGGGTTTCTTTCCTGCAGGCGCTCGATGTAGCGGTTAATGTGATCCTCGGCGGTCTCTGCCGGCAGGTTGGCTTTGCGCCTGTACTCCCGGCGCAGGGCTGCCGCCCTGGAGGTTCCCGTACCCCCGCTTCTCTGGCGTTTCCACCAGAGATATCCGATAGCCCCCAGCAGCAGGATAACCAAAAGGTATGCCATTTCATTCACTTCCTTTAGTTCCCCATAACAGGTTTGTTTATCAATCACTGTTACCGTTCCATTGTACCGCAGAAAGACCGGCCTGGCAAGAACGGCTTCCAGGGGTTTTTTCCTGTACAGGGATTAATAATGCGTGATTGTATCCGATAAGTATGATAAGCAGTATTAGACTTATGCAAATTACATGGCAGATTAAACCATAACAGTAGATACCCTTGGAACTGTTTTATAGAAAGGCAGGTGAAAAAAGTGAAAATCGATGGCATTGATCCGGTCCAGTTTAATCGTGTTCAGGATCAGACCCAAAAACCGGTGATCCAGGAGGGGCAGCGGCAGGAAGCCGGTCAGAAGCAGCGGGAGCGGGTGCTGGCCCAGGATCAGCAGGTGGTGAAATGGGATATAAGCCACCTGGAAGAACTGGAAAAAAGCGTTATACAGGCCAACGAAATAGCGGACACACTTAATCTCAGCGTCCGTTTTAGGGTTCATGAAGAAACGGACCGGGTGAAAGCAGAAGTGATTGATCGGAATACAGAAGAAGTTATCCGGGAAATTCCCCCGGAAAGGGTGCTCAACATGGTGGCCCAGATTCAGAGCCTGATCGGTTTATTTGTCGATGCCAGGCGCTGAGGCCTATTAATGGCTGTTCATGCAAGTGGTTTTACCTTCGGGGAGAACTTATTTAGGGGGGGACGTGATGTCCAGGATAACCTTCGGTGGCCTGGCTTCCGGGCTGGATACCAATCTCCTGATTGACCAGCTCCTGGAGCTGCAGGGCGAGCCCATTAAACGAAAAGAAAAGCAGATCGAAGAACTAAAGGTGAAGCAGAATGCCTGGCGCGATGTCAACATGCGTCTTCGCCACCTTCGCAGCACCGTGGGCAGGCTTTTGGACAAAAATACTTTTCTGACCAAGCAAGGCCACTCTTCAGACCCTTCGGTGGTTTCCGCTGCAGTAAACGTCAAAGCCGAAGACGCCGTATACGAGCTGGAAGTAGAGCGGCTGGCGACCCATCACCGGGTGGCATCGGGGAGCCATGTGAAAGATCTGGGCCTGGGTGTGGAAACCGTAAACCAGGCGCTGGGACTGGAAGGGTCCTTTAAATTGATCGTGGAAAACGACAACCCAGGGGAACCCAATGGAGAAAATGGCGATAATAATATTGTTATCTCAGTGAATGAAAACGATTCCCTGGTTGCCATAAGGAACAAGATCAATGCGTCAGAGGCCCATGTGGAAGCGTCTATTATCGACGGCTACCTGGTGCTTAAAAGTACGGTCA
>SKMY01000150.1 GCA_007120815.1 Syntrophomonadaceae bacterium
AGGGTGAGTGATATAGTATACAGAAATTATCAGAATATTTAAGCATATTTGTTAGAAAGGGTGATCACCTTGGGCGCTGGCGTTTTCGTGCTGGTTGGGATCGTGTTATGCATTTCCTTGATAGCCCGGTTAATCATATCTTATTTTTTTACCCAACAGGTCTTTGATAACAATTCCACCATGCCGCTGGTCCCCGGGTTTGAGCCCAATAACACTAAGGACAGCGGAGAAAATCAACCTCCGACGCGCAGCGATAAAAACTCCAAGCCGGGTAACGGCAGCACGCAAAAAAATAACACCACCTAACCGCACAGCCCTTTAGGGCTCCAACGATGTTTCGACAAGAAGTCATAGTTAACCGTTTTTCGGGCAAACTAGAAAAGCTTGCTTTCCCCACTTCCTGGAGTGGGGCTTTTTATAAGGAATGTGCAGGTTTTTCCAGGACTGCGGAGAATGTATGATACAAGACCCCTTATACAAGAATCCTTTATACACGTATTAAAAAAACCAGGCAAGGGCCAAACTGGTACGGCCAATCTGGAATATAAATAAAGAATTCTAAATGATTCAAGGAGGAGGCCAATCGCCTATGAATAAGGATGAACGGTCCAACAAGCAAAACCGACCCTGGCAGCAGGCATACGAATCATGGTTGTTAAGCCCTGAAGTAGATGAAGAAACAAAAATTGAACTTAAGTCCCTCCAGGGCAATGAAGCCGAAATACGCAGTCGTTTCGACGGCGACCTGGACTTTGGAACCGGGGGAATGCGGGGGATTATCGGTGCCGGGACCCGCCGTATAAACCGTTACGTGGTTCGGAAAGCAACCCAGGGATTTGCCAACTACCTGCTAAAGGAATATAAGGACATCGACGGAAAGAAAGCGGCCATCGCCTACGATTCCCGCCGCTATTCCCGGGAGTTCGCCGAAGATGCCGCATTGGTCCTGGCCGCCAACGGCATTAAAGCCCTGCTGTTTGATGACATGCGGCCCCTGCCGGAGCTTTCTTTTGCGGTGAGAGAAACAGGAAGCCTGGCTGGAATCGTCATTACTGCCAGCCATAATCCTCCCCAATACAACGGCTACAAGATTTATGGGAAAGACGGGGGGCAAGCTGTTCCGGAAATGGCCAACCCGGTGATAGAAGAAATTAGGAAGCTAAACATTTTCCGAGATGTTCAAAGCATACCACGGGAAGACGCTCTGAGCCAGGGGCTGCTTCAATATCTTGGGGAAGAAATGGATCAACGATACCTGGAAAAGATTAAATCCCTTGCGTTCATGTCCGGCGATGCAGCGATTCGAGTTGTTTATTCCGCCCTTCACGGGACCGGTATCCGTTTAATTCCCCGGGCCCTGAATGAACTGGGTTACACCTCGATTTTTGTCCAGGAAGACCAGGCTGCAGCCGACCCTGACTTTTCCACGGTCAAGGTGCCCAACCCCGAAGACCCGGCAGCTTTTGCCCTTTCGTTAAAACTGGCCGAGGAAAAAGATGCCGACCTGATCCTGGCTACAGATCCTGATGCTGACCGGGTGGGCTGCGCCGTCAAAAGCAGCCCGGGGCAGTACACCCTTTTAAACGGCAACCAGGCAGGCGCTTTAATGGTGCATTACCTGCTGTCCCGCTTGAAGGAAAAAGGCAGACTGCCTGCAAACGGGGTGATTATTAAAACAGTGGTTACCGGTAACCTGGGGAAAAAAATTGCGGAGTCCTTTGGTGTCAACACCCTGGAAACCCTGACCGGCTTTAAATATATCGGTGAAAAAATTAAAGAGTTTGAGAAAAGCGGAACACATCAATTTCTCTTTGGCTACGAAGAAAGTTATGGATACCTGGCCGGCACCTTCTCCCGTGACAAGGATGCCGTTCTGGCGTCCATTTTGCTGGTTGAAATGGCAGCATATTATAAGCAGGCAGGGAAAACGTTGCTTCAGGTCCTGGATGAACTGCTGGAGGAACACGGCTACTTCCTGGAAGAGCTGGAGTCCATCGAAATGGAAAACATGTCCCTGGCCGCCGAAATCCTGGAGGAAATAAAAAGTCATGGCTTTACTGAAGTAGCAGGGAGCCGTGTTGTTGAAATACGCGATTATTCCAGCTGCCAGGCCGTCAGTTTATTAACACAGGAAAGGCGGAGAATGGACCTTCCTCAATCCGACGTGCTCTATTATCTCATGGAGGATGAATCCTGGTTTTGCGTGCGGCCTTCGGGGACCGAACCTAAAATTAAGTTCTATTTTGCGATAACTGCAGAAAACCGGGATCTGGCCAGGCAAAAAATGAAGGCCGTAAAAAAAACCGTTCTTGAACGCTTTCAACAACCCGGCATCAGAATTTAGATTTCTGCCGCCCGAGGACTTTTGAGGAAGCCCTGGCGTTTTCCGTGAAGATCAACCGGAGCCGATACCGGGAAAGCGGAAACGCCATTTCAACTAAATTTGTTTGGATTATTAACTAGTTTATGGTATAATATGAAAACGATTCAACACAAAGGAGGGATTGGCCCATGAAAGAGCAAGTGCAAACAGCCCTGGAAAAAATTCGCCCTGCCCTTCAAGCCGATGGGGGCGATGTCGTTCTTCTCGGTGTAGAAGATGATGGAACAGTCAAGGTCAAACTTACGGGTGCCTGTGGAGGCTGCCCCATGGCTACCGTGACTTTAAAGCAGGGTATAGAGCGACTACTGAAAAAAGAGGTGCCCGGCGTTAAAGAGGTTGTGCAAGATCAATCATAAACCTGATTAAAAGCGTGCAATGAAAAACCGGCGGCCACTGGAGCTGCCGGTTTTTTTAGAGCAAGCTAACAGCCGTCCAGGAGGGTATGATGAAATCACTTATCTTCATTCGTTATGGAGAAATTGCATTAAAAGGGAAAAATCGCCCTTTCTTTGAAAGGCAACTAAAAAAGAATATTAAGCAGGCATTAAAAGGATTGGAGCCTTTTACCATCCATTTTAACCGGGGTAGATACTCTGTAGAGATACAAGACGAACATGTAATGACCGCGATTAAAAGGCTTCAGAAGATCTTTGGCATTGTATCTGTCAGCCCGGCTTACCGTGCTCCGCTGGATATGGAGGTGATTTGCCGGCAGGCTTTAAGGCTTCTTGAGGAAAACTACCGGGAAGGCCTGTCCTTCAAAGCCCAGGCCCGGCGCTCCAATAAGCAATTTAGCCTGACATCCCCCCAGATTAATCAGGCATTGGGCGCATACCTGCTGGACAGTGGGCTGGACATTCACGTGAATGTCCACAATCCCGATTTGACCATCTACGTGGAAGTTCGGAATGAAGGGGCCTACCTGTATACCCACCTGTTTCCAGGTCCCGGGGGGATGCCCTCAGGGGTTGCCGGACGCGGTCTTTTACTGCTATCAGGTGGAATAGACAGCCCCGTTGCCGGTTGGATGGCCTTAAAACGCGGGATCGAACTGGAAGCCATCCATTTCCACAGCCCTCCGTTCACGGGGAAAAGCGCCGTAAACAAAGTCCTGGATGTGTGCCGTAATCTGGCGTTGTACGGTGGTAAAATAACACTGCACCTTGCTCCTTTTACCGCCATTCAAAAGGCGATTCGCAGCCAGTGCCCTGAGGAAATGATCATTACACTCATGCGCCGCTCCATGTTCCGGGTTGCAGAAAAGCTGTCCGAAGAACGGCACATCCTGGCACTTTTTACAGGGGAAAGCCTGGGTCAAGTGGCCAGCCAAACCCTGGAGAATATAGTAGCCATTGAACGTGTTATTAGCATGCCGGTCCTGCGCCCCCTGGTGGGGCTGGACAAAGAGGAAATCATAACCCTGGCACAAAAAATAGACACGTACGATATTTCTATACGCCCCTTTGACGACTGCTGTACCCTCTTTGTGCCCCGCCATCCGGTGACCCGACCGCACATCGAGGACCTGGAGCGGGAAGAGCTGCAGCTTGATTTGGAACACCTGGTAACCGAATGCGTCAATCAGATAGAGACCCAAGTGATTATGCCAAGGCAGGTACAGAACACATGACCATGGTTCACGAAGCATACCTGGACAACAGCTCGACAACCCGTGTTTACCTGGAAGTTATTGAAGAGATGAAACGGGTCATGGATCAAGAATACGGCAATCCATCGTCTCTCCACCAGCGGGGAACCTCGGCTGAGCGATTATTTTCCGCAGCTCGGGAGGAGTTAGCCGAGCTTTTGGGGGTAAAGGCAAAAAACCTGATATTTACCTCTAGCGGCACAGAATCCAACAACCTGGGTGTGCTGGGTATTGCCCGACGCAACCGCCGTCGCGGCGACCACCTGGTTACTACCGCCATTGAACACCCTTCGGTGCTGGCCCCTTTCAAGCAGCTGGAAACGGAAGGCTTTAATGTCACGTACATCAAACCCAATTCCCTTGGGATTGTTGACCCGGATGTCGTGGAGCAAGCTTTGACACCACAAACCATGTTGGTTAGCATCATGCATGTAAACAACGAAACCGGGGCCGTTATGCCCATCGACCGGCTGGCCCGGGTTATAAAAGCGCAGAACCCAAAAACAATTTTTCACGTGGATGCGGTACAGTCCTTTGCCAAGATACCCCTGGCACCCGCAAAACAAGACATTGATGCGTTGAGTTTAAGCGCCCATAAATTTCACGGGCCCAAAGGGGTCGGTGCCCTCTATCTGCGGGAAGGGATCCTGGTAGAACCGCTCTTTGGCGGAGGAGGCCAGCAGGAAGAAATACGCCCGGGAACGGAAAACACACCCGGTATTGCAGGAATGGTTCTGGCAGCCCGACTCAGCATGGCACAATTAAAAGCCCGGCGAAACCTACTGGAAAGCTACCGGGAAAAAATGATCGCTTTGGTCAAATCGGCACATCCGGCAGCACGAATCAACGGCCCCGAAAATGAACAAGCAGCCCCGCATATCCTGAACATATCCTTCCCAGGCATCAAAGGAGAAATCTTGCTCCACGCTCTGGAAGCACACAATATTTATGTTTCTACCGGTTCGGCCTGCCACGCTCGAAAGAAAGAAGCAAGTCATGTCTTACAAGCCATGGGATTGAGCCCGGAAACCATAGAAAGCGCCGTGCGTATCAGCTTTTCATAAAAAAAAAAAAAAAAAGAGGTTCATTACGCCGCAGAAAAAATAA
>SKMY01000122.1 GCA_007120815.1 Syntrophomonadaceae bacterium
ATCCCGTGCTGAAGACAGAAAGGCAGGAAACGATCCCAAAAAAAGGAGGTGTTTTCTAACCAGTTGTTTTCATATTCTTTGTAACGCATGAGGGGATTAAAACATGAATGAACCACCATTAACCCGCAGCCAAGGGCTTTTCCACAAAGAAGTGCTTGAGAAAAACGTTTTCGAACTAATTCCTGAACTTGTTTGTCCATGCTGCCGGGAATCATTTCCTTGAAGGGACCGTGCAGGGAAAGGGTTCCTTTAAACCCTGAAAGCAGTTTTTTGTATTCTTTTACAAGGGAATCACTTTTGGCGTCCAGGTTTTCAGGAAGGGCAAAATCTTGAATTTCCAGGTGATCAAAGTTTTCCAGGTAAAAAGAGGGTTCTTTTTTAAGTAGATCAAGAAATATTCCAATCCCTTTTTTCATAACGAATCCCTTTCAACTCCTCTCCAACCCTTAAAATCATGTTGGCAATAACATATTTCGATGATCGGTTAACGTTATCCTGCAGTTATCTTGTTCACACCGTCTAGAAAATATCAATTGCTTTTCAACATTTTCTGGATAACCATAAAAAGAAATCATAGTAGACGGGTAATTTGTTCAAAATATAATATGTTTGTTGAACAGCCTTCAAATATTGCTCTCCCTAAAGACCACACCACCATTTGGCGCTACATGACCTTTACCAAACTTCTAGCCATGTTAAATGAAGAAGCGCTTTATTTCTGCCGTCTTGATCAACTCAACGATCGATGGGAAGGGGTTTTTCCCAAAGACATGCTTAAATACTGGTCAAACGCCCTTAGCAGCACCTTAAATGGAAGCAAGAAGCCCTCTTCTTTGAAGGAATGGTTAACAACACATCTTATTCCTACCCATTTTATCAGCTGCTGGTATATGAGTGATTACGAGTCAGATGCCATGTGGCGGCTTTACACAACCCATGACGAGGGCATAGCAATAAAATCCACGATTGGTTCACTAAAAAAAACGCTGGAGTTATCTCAGGAGCGCATTTGGATTGGTCGAGTAAAATACATCGATTACAAACGATGGACGCCGCCTGAGGCAACGGATAATGAAGATCTTTCCCTGTGGGTAGAACCTTTTTTCTGTAAACGGATTGGCTTTCAACATGAAAATGAACTCCGGGCTCTAATCCACAAGAAAGAGCCATTCGACCATTTACCGGGTATTAATGTACGAGTTCAATTAAGCACCCTTTTGCATGCTGTTTACGTATTTCCCGACTCAAGTAACTGGTTCCTAAGCCTGGTAAAGGATGTATTAGAGAAGTACGGCTTTCGTGATATGAACGTTAAGCGTTCATCCCTGGGAGAAAAACCTTGGGGATAACGTCTTTCTATGATAACAGCACAATTAAACCCATGCCCAACAGCAAAGAGGTATCACTAATTTTTTCCACATCTTTAATCAAGAGATAATTGATTTTTAAAAAGGGAAGCAGGAACACCGCAGCACTCAAGACCTGAAATATTGTGCATATATCGGGAGTAGCATAACCCATGGCTAATCTACTTAAGGAATAAAAAGCCGTAAAGGTTGAAAACGCCAGCTTCCATCGTATATCAAGATACGCTTTATTTTTAAACCTAAGAATCGCAAGAACTATAATCATCCAACCGATATAGTGAATCGGTATCATAACGTTCACCCACCCCGTGTTAACTTACTTATATATGATATTCATCACCGGTGTTAATGGAACCTAGATAATCCTTTTTAATTAACACGCCAGGTGACCAAGAGATTTACGGTAACGCTACTTTCATTAACGATATAGAGCGAAAGCCTTTCTGCTATCTTTTCTCAAATGACTGTCAAAAATTTTCATATCCTCAAACATTTTTTAATTTCCTTTATTGATCAAATTATATTGACATGTTAAACTTAGGTATAGTAAGCTATTTTAAATAATCATTATAATTATCCAATAATTATGTATATTTATGTCATCTTCGCACAGCAAGCGTTTATGTGAAAATCAAAGAGAAATATATGCCTCATAACGTGTTGTCAGAATTGATTATCCATACAGCGGAAAAATTATGGAGAGGAGCTATTATGATGAGTGAAGAAGGAAAATGTCCTGTAACGGGCAGTACTAAAAAACCTACTGCAAGCGGCGGCACTTCCAGCAAGGATTGGTGGCCTAACCAGCTGAACCTCAAGATTCTTCATCAGAACTCAGAGCTGAGTAACCCCATGAGTAAAGACTTTAACTATGCCGAGGAATTTAAAAAACTCGATCTTGAGGCCCTGAAAAAAGACTTGTATGAATTGATGACCGACTCCCAGGACTGGTGGCCTGCCGATTACGGTCACTACGGAGGCCTCTTCATCCGGATGGCCTGGCACAGTGCAGGCACGTACCGCAAGGGCGACGGTCGCGGAGGGGCAGGATCAGGTTCTCAACGGCTTGCTCCCCTAAATAGCTGGCCCGATAATGCCAACTTAGACAAAGCACGCCGCTTATTGTGGCCTATCAAGCAGAAATACGGCAATAAGATCTCCTGGGCAGACCTCATGATCCTCGCCGGCAATTGCGCTCTTGAGTCGATGGGATTTAAAACCTTTGGTTTTGGCGGCGGTCGTGAAGATGTGTGGGAACCTGAAGAGGATATTTACTGGGGTTCCGAGGATGAGTGGCTCGGTGATAAACGTTACAGCGGGGACCGGGATCTTGAAAATCCTCTTGCTGCCGTGCAGATGGGCCTTATTTATGTTAACCCAGAAGGGCCTAACGGCCAGCCTAATGTCCTTGCGTCCGGCAAAGATATTCGCGAAACATTTGACCGAATGGCCATGAACGACGAAGAGACAGTGGCCCTGGTTGCCGGGGGACACACATTCGGAAAGTGCCATGGTGCTGCCGAGGATTCCCATTTAGGTCCCGAGCCTGAGGGTGCCGGCATTGAAGAACAAGGGCTTGGCTGGAAGAATAGGTACGGCAGCGGCAAAGGCGACGATACCATCACCAGCGGTATCGAAGGCGCCTGGACGCCAAACCCGATTAAGTGGGATAATAGCTATCTCGAGGTTCTTTTTAAATATGACTGGAACCTGGTGAAAAGCCCTGCTGGAGCCTGGCAGTGGGTACCGGTTGAACCCGATGAAGCCGACCTTGCACCAGCGGCCCACGATCCGTCTAAAAAAGTCACAACGATCATGACCACGGCAGACCTTTCCATGAGAATGGACCCAATTTACAGGCCTATCGCCAAGCGATTCCTGGAAAATCCGGATCAATTTGCCGATGCCTTCGCCCGCGCCTGGTTCAAGCTGACCCACCGTGACATGGGTCCACGCTCGCGCTATCTCGGCCCGGAGGTTCCCGAGGAGGAGTTGATCTGGCAAGACCCGGTGCCTGCAGTCGATCATGAATTAATTGAAGAAGGGGATATTGCCGATCTCAAGAAGAAAATCATGGCTTCAGGCCTGTCGATTCCCCAACTGGTCGGAACAGCCTGGGCTTCAGCCTCTACCTTCCGGGGTTCCGATAAACGCGGTGGGGCAAACGGCGCGCGCATTTGCCTGGAACCACAAAAGAGCTGGCAAGTGAACCAGCCGGAACAGCTGGAAAAAGTGCTCCAGGCCCTTGAAAAAATACAGCAGGAGTTCAACAATGCCCAATCGGGAAACAAGAAGGTTTCATTGGCCGACCTGATCGTCCTGGGTGGATGTGCGGCTATAGAGCAGGCGGCAAAGAATGCCGGTTACGATGTGACCGTTCCTTTCTCACCGGGTCGCACCGATGCATTACAGGAACAAACCGACGTGGAGGCATTCTCAGTGCTCGAGCCGGCGGCAGATGGGTTCCGTAACTACCAAAAAGACAAATATGCGGTTACAGCAGAGGAAATGCTGGTTGACCGTGCACAGCTACTGACATTGACCGCCCCTGAAATGACGGTTCTGGTTGGCGGCATGCGCGTTTTGAACGCCAATTACGGACAGTCTCCCTACGGTGTTTTCACCAGGAAGCCAGAGGCGCTGACGAATGATTTCTTCCTAAATCTTCTCGACATGAACACAACGTGGAAGGCAACATCTGAAGACGAAGACCTGTTCGAGGGCCGTGATCGCCTTACGGGCGAACTCAAATGGACCGGCACCCGCGTTGATCTCATCTTCGGCTCAAACTCCCAACTCCGGGCCATTGCCGAAGTCTATGCATGCGACGACGCTCAGGACAAGTTTTTGCAGGACTTCGTTTCAGCGTGGAATAAGGTGATGAACGCAGATCGATTCGATCTGGCTTGAATCAGGCCAGCCGCCTTTGAGAGCTTTTGATCGCCGTAATGTTACGCATATATCGGGAAGCAGGGGGACGGTTTTCTGTCGCTTTCCCTATTCGGTCCTCAACTTCGCTCCGGAAGCGCCAGAGCCGTCCCCGCAGCTTCCCGTGCGTCTCCGTAGCTTCTCTTACAAATCTGAGCAGTACCTTTTTAAAACAAGGCCGGGAGAATCATATTCCTTGCCTTGTTCTTTGCAGTGAATGAAGTACTCGACTAAAATAAAGGGAAAAGGAGGTGCCTAAAGGTGCATGAAAAACAAGTAGAATCCGTGTGGGACTATCCCCGCCCGCCCCGGGTAGAAGCCTATCCGGGTTTGGTAGAAGTCCACCACGGCGGGGAAGTCCTGGCCAAAAGCAGCCGGGCATACCGCGTCCTTGAAACCAGCCACCCGCCGGTTTTCTACATCCCCCAGGCAGATATCATGATGAAACGGCTTCAGAAAACAAACAGGACCAGTATGTGCGAATTCAAGGGCATGGCCGTATACTATGACCTGGTTACCGGTTTGGAGCCCATCAAAAATGCGGCATGGGCCTATGAAAACCCCCGACGAGGTTTCGAAGAAATTAAGGGCCACCTGGCCTTTTATCCTTCCAGGGTAGAAGCCTGCTATGTGGACGGTGAAAAAGTACGAGCTCAGGAAGGTGATTTTTACGGAGGATGGATCACATCTAACCTCAAGGGGCCCTTTAAAGGCGGGCCCGGAACCTGGGGCTGGTAATATACAGGACTGATCTTAACATATATTTTGCATACGTCAAACAGTTTGTCGTGCCCATAAACTTGCGAAGCCCTACATAAAATGAGG